>JAITPP010000106.1 GCA_031289385.1 Prevotellaceae bacterium
TCATAAAATATTGATATGTAATATCTTATAAGTGAAAATGAATTAAAGTGTCAAAGTCAGGTGTCATACGCAGACGAAATGATGCCGTTTTTGGAATTTTTTCAAAAGCGTTTCGAAAAATAAAAGGCGAATTATTCCCTGAAAATATAAATTTTCGATGTCTTATGTTGTTTTTGTGCAACAGAACGTGCGGTTATTTGTGTGTGTTTTTGATGTTTATTTTTTGTTAAGCAATTTTTTTGCTTTTCGTGCCTTATTCCACTTGTCATAAAACGACATTGCAAAATATGCAGCAAATGCAAACAAAGACAATAGCGCACACATTAATATTAATTTAGTAAATTCTATTTTTTCAGAAAAAGTACCGACAACAATTATTGTAATAGCTACCGCTATTGTTGAAAACAACAGCACTTTCAAATCGCTTTTTTTGCCGTATTTGGTAGGACGTGCGCCAAATTCTATTCCCATCAATCCCAACGCCATTCCTAACGAATTAATAAAACCGAGTGCCGCCGAACTCTTAAAAATTAAATTGGCTAAAAAATCAAGCCCTAATAATAAAAAAGCAATAATAATTAACGTTAATAAAGCAATAACGTATCGTTCAATATTTTTCATGATAATATTTTTAAAATATTTATTTACAAAGATAAAAAAATAAAAAAAGACTGCCAAATTTCAACAGTCTTTTCAATTACTCTGATTTTATTTTCTTCTTCTCTCTCAAAAAATGTTTACTAATAAAATAGGCAACAAAACTAAGCAATGGTAGCGCAATGCACCTCAATATAATTATTGATAATCTTATTTCATTACAAATAATGTTTATAATAATTATTGCTGCAATTGTTACTGTTGATAAAAAAGCCAATATTTTTAATATATCTTTTTGCTCAAGATTATTTGGCTGTCTTCCTAATGCAAGAGCAAAAAAGTTAAGGGACATGCCAACACTAAAATCCATTAAATGCAGAAAAGAATACGAATTTTCCAAAATTAATTCAATCAAAAGTCTGATTACAAATATAATTATTGATATTGCTATTAATAAAAACAGTGCAAAAAAATATTTTTTCATGGTGTCATTTTTTAAAATATTTATTTACAAAAATAAAAAAAATCGAAATCAAATGAAAATAATTTATTAAAATTCATAAAATCTGATTAATTTCGCAGTCTGAATGCAATTACAGGTAATACATTTTAATATGAAAAAAATATTTTTTATATTGTTGATATGCTTTGCGGCAAAAGCATATTGCCAAAAAGAAATAACTTTTTCGGTTGAAGATTTATCAAAACCGGAATCTTTATTTCCAACAAAATCGGCTGAAAAAATTTGGGAAGATTTAATTTTTTCGGAGGATGATTTAACTTCATCGAAAATTGGGAACGAAAGAAGAGATTTTAAATCGAATATTATAGCAAAAAGCAAAATTTCCAATAGGCTTGTGAGTTTTGGTTATCAATCGTTTTTCAACGGAATGTATAGCGCTTACGCCGATCATCGTCCTTTTGTGTTATCGCCCGACATGATATGGCTTTTGATAAGTCAGGGATTTGCACAACACGTGAACGCAAATCCCGAAAAATTACGTAATCTTTTTGTCGATTTTTCGGGAAAATTATCATTATTGGTATCAACAACAAAAAGTATTGATAATGTTGATTGGGAAAATATTTTTCCGCAATTTACACAACAAATTGCAGCGCACACGAAAAACGATTTAATAGAATTATTGTCTGCCGATTTTTCGACAACAACGCCAACCGAAAAAATAGCGTCGGAAATTACAATAATGGAAGCGATGAAACCTTATTTTGAATACATTGTGTTTCGTATTGTTTGCGGAATCCCTAAAATAACATTAAAAGGAACAACCGAAGATTGGCAAAAAATATTAGACAAAACAAAACAACTAAGCAAATACGACTTGGAATGGTGGACTGATGAATTAGAACCGATTTTAGAAGAATTTGTAAAAGCATCACAAGAGAAAATAGATAAAGATTTTTGGCGAAATATGTTTAAATATCATTCGCAGGAAAAATACGGCGCACCAAATATAATAGATGGCTGGATAATTAAATTTTTTCCGTATGATAAATGGGGAAATAGAAATAATTTAAAAGAACTTAAAGGACATAAAAACCTTCCCGAAGAAATAGTAAAAGTAGATTTGAAATTTGAAGAATGGCATCCAGATACAACAATAACTATTCCGCTTGAACTTTGGGCAGGATTTATAGGACTTGAACAAAACCCGAAAGATTTTGCGCTAACACCGAAAATAGGCTGGATGATTAAGAAAAAAGATGTAGAACAAAAACTCGAAAACGAAAAGTCAAAATCAAATAAAATATCAATCATAGTAAATAAAATACCTGATGCAATTTTCACTTTTGATGAGATAGATAATCTTGAAATTAAATTTATCGACAAAATTATAATTCCCGAACAACTTGCAAAAATAAAAATAAATCGGTTAGACATATCAGGAAACATAGAACAACAAGAAACAATACGGATAATAAACATGTTTCCAAATACAGAATTAAGAATAAATAATAAAATATATTACCAAAATAGTGATAAAATAATTTTAAATTAAAATAAAACAAAATGTATAGAACTCATACTTGCGGCGAACTTCGCATACAAAACAATTCAAACAAAGTAACACTTGCCGGCTGGGTGCAACGTGTGCGCGAACTTGGCGCAATGACATTTATAGATTTGCGCGACAGATACGGAATAACTCAATTGGTGATTGATGATAAATCGTCAGAAGAAGTGAAAAAAACAGTTGCCGCGCTTGGACGCGAGTTTGTAATTCAGGCACAAGGCGAAGTTAAAGAACGCAGTTCAAAAAATCAGAAAATATCTACCGGCGATATTGAAATTGCCGTAGAAAAAATCACAATCCTCAACAAATCCGAAATTCCGCCTTTCACAATCGAAGATAATTCTGACGGCGGCGACGATTTGCGAATGAAATTCAGATATTTGGATTTGCGCCGTAATCCGCTGAAACAAGCGTTGATGCTGCGCCACAAAATGGCTCAGGAAGTTCGCAAATATTTGGATTTGCAAAATTTTGTTGAAGTAGAAACGCCATATCTCATAAAATCTACACCCGAAGGCGCTCGCGATTTTGTTGTTCCGTCGCGTGTAAACGAAGGCGAATTTTATGCGCTTCCGCAATCGCCGCAAACGTTTAAACAAATACTTATGGTGGCAGGCTACGACAGATATTTTCAGATTGTACGCTGTTTTCGCGACGAAGATTTACGCGCCGATCGCCAACCCGAATTTACGCAAATCGACTGCGAAATGTCGTTTGTAGAACAAAAAGACGTTTTATCGATGTTTGAAGGATTAATGAAACATCTTTTCAAAAACGTTTTGAATGTTGATTTTACGGAAATTCCTCAAATGCTGTATTCCGATGCGATGAGATATTACGGTAGCGACAAACCCGATATTCGTTTCGATATGAAAATACACGAAATCACCACGCTTGCAAAAGGCAAAGGATTTTCGATATTCGACAATTCGGAATACATCGGAGCAATTTGCGCAAAAGGCTGCAACACGTACACACGCAAACAAATAGACGAAATTACCGAATGGGTAAAACGCCCGCAAATTGGCGCATCAGGATTAATTTACGTTCGACTTGGCGAAGATGGCATAAAATCGAGCGTTGATAAATTTTTCACACCCGAACAATTACAAAAAATAGCCGCCGAAACCAATGCCCAACAAGGCGATTTGATTCTTATACTTTGCGGCGCAACCAAAAAAACACAAGGACAGTTAGGCTCACTGCGCGTGGAAATGGCAAATCGTTTAGGATTGCGCAACACCAACACATTTGCACCACTGTGGGTTATAGATTTTCCGCTGTTTGAGTGGGATAACGAAACGCAACGATTTTATGCAATGCATCATCCGTTTACCTCGCCAAAACCCGAACATATCGACAAATTTTACAGCAATAAAAATGAAGATATCGACGCAGTAAATGCAAATGCTTACGATTTTGTTGTAAACGGCGTAGAACTTGGCGGCGGCTCAATTCGTATTTTCGACAAAAAACTGCAACAACGAATGTTCGAAGTACTCGGATTTACGCCCGAAGCAGCCGAATCGCAATTCGGATTTTTGATGAACGCATTTAAGTACGGCGCACCTCCGCACGGTGGAATTGCATTTGGTTTCGACCGTTTGTGTGCAATGTTCGGCGGCAGCGATTCTATACGCGATTATATAGCATTTCCCAAAAACAACAACGGCAGAGATGTGATGATTGATTCGCCCTCGCCAATTGACAATTCGCAATTAGAAGAATTATCTATAAAATTGGATTTGAAGAAAAAATAAAAAGTTATACGATTGATTATTTGGTGGTGTATTAGAATATCAGAATAAAATAGTATCTTTGCAGTCAAAAAATAATATACAATGATACACACTCAAGAAATTTTTTGTCCTCACTGTGCAAGCAACAATTTGGTTAAGCAAGGTTTTACGAGCAGCGGGGTTCGTGATATAGGCAGAGTGTTGCACATAAACAAGAATACGGTTTGCGCCGTATTAAAAAAAAACTCCAAAAAGTAACCCTTATTTTTTGACAAACAATGAAATAGATACACTTTTGGGGTTAGAAGTAGAGATACGTTTTTCGGCAGAAATGG
>JAITPP010000204.1 GCA_031289385.1 Prevotellaceae bacterium
ACAATATATTATTTAAAAATTCGTCATATTTTTTAGGTACTGTTTCAAAAAAATGTTCTACTTCATCAACAGCAATAATAATATCTTCTAAATATTTTTTTATTCTATCATCCATAAATCAAAATTTTTGAATTTTCTATATTTTTTCTGAGATAAGAATTACGAATAGGTTGTTCTTCCAATAAATCAACCTCGCGATTAAATATGTTTTCTAACGAATATTTAAAATCAAAATAGTTTGTAAAATAATCAGTAATTGCCTGTTTATCAAAAACTACAATCAAATCAATATCGCTATGTTCATCAAAATTTTCGGTAATAACAGAGCCAAATGCAAACAATTTTTTTACATTGTATTTATTGCACAAATCTGTTATTTGCGATGTGTAATTATTAAAATATTTCATATCTCTGTTTTTTTATTTATGCAAAAGTACTTAAAAATTAGGGATTTTTAATCATTTCAATAAAACGATACAACAATTGCGGCTCAATCAATATCGGATAGAGAAAACCAAAAATTGCGCCTGACAGATGTGCATCGTGATTTATATTATCGTTGCTTTTACGGCTCATGTAACTGCAATATGCAAGATATAACAGGGCAAATATAATTCCGGGAACGGGAACTATTGCCATAAACAATAATTTACGCCAAGGTTCAAAAAATATGCAGGCAAACAACACTGCCGACACCGCTCCCGACGCGCCAACGCCGCGATATGCAAAATTATTGCGATGTTTTGCTATTGTTGTTATTGTTGCAAATGCCATGCCGCCGAAATATATTACCAAAAAATGTAATGCGCCATTTCCTGTAACATAATCAAAATACAGCAATAATGCTTGTCCGAACGAATAAAATACAAGCATATTTATAATAAGATGAGTCCAATCGGCATGAACAAAACCGTGAGTTATAACACGATACCATTCTTTGCGATGCACAACCATATAAGGCGACAGCAACATGCGCTCGAATAAGCGCGGAGTTTCAAATGCAGCAATAGATGCAATTGAAGTGATTATTATAATTGTAAGAGTTAAATCCATTTTTAATTTGTATTGTTTTTATATTATTATTTTATTTTAACGGTATATAATCAACATTAAATATTTTAGAAGTCAATTCGCGCAACAGTTCGCCGTCGTCGGCTTCTACATAGTTAAATCCTTTGCTTTTCATATCGTATTCGCGCAACAGCGATATTACTTTTACGATTTGCTGTAAATTGTAATTGCGAGCCGCAGTGTCGTAATCTTTCATAAAAAACGGATTTATTCCGAGTGCTGAAATATCACGGTTTCGTCGGCGCAAGTCATGCAATTTCAACAGTTTTGAAAATTGCGAAAACAGCGTTGCAATAGTTAAATTCAGAGGATAATCTTTTGGATTTTTTGTGAAATGCAAAACAATTTTATTCGCTTTCATCACTTCGCGTTTTGATATTGCATTGCACAACTCAAAAGTATTGTAATCTCTGCTTATTCCTATGTTTTTTTCAATATCGAGCGTTGTTATTTTTTTTCTGTTTTCGGGCAAAACCGTAAACAATTTATTCAGTTCGTTTACAATTTTGCTTAAATCAGTTCCCAAAAAATCTGCCAGAATTAATGCCGCAGTCGGTTCTATATCAAAACCTTGCTGTTTTATATACGTCGAAATCCACGTCGAAACTTTGTCGTCGTAAAGTTTTACCGATTCAAGCACTTCGCCGTTTTTCAAAACAGTTTTATAAAATGATGTGCGTTTATCTATGGTTTTGCCTTTGTAGCATATCACCAAAATAGTCGATTTCAAAGGATTTTTTATATATCCTTCAAGTTCTTCTATTTTTTTAATTTCCTGAGCCTCGCGCACAATTATAACCTGATAATTTGCCATCATCGGAAAACGCCGCGCCGAATCGGAAATCAAACTAATATCAACAACATCTTTTCCGTAAATAACGGTTTGATTAAACGAACGTTCGCTTTCGGGCAAAACATTGTTTGCTATAAAATCGCTAAGTTTATCAATATAATAAACCTCATCGCCCATTAGAATATAAACGGGTTTGTAAATTTTATTTTTCAAATCGCCAAGTATTTGATTATACTTTGTGATAGTATCTTTTCCGCTAAATTTTGCCATTTATTTTATTATATGATGCAAAGATAATATTTTTTTATTATTTTTGTGGTTGTAAGTTGTAAGTCGTAA
Source organism: Prevotellaceae bacterium (assembly GCA_031289385.1). Lineage (GTDB taxonomy): Bacteria > Bacteroidota > Bacteroidia > Bacteroidales > UBA932 > JAIRKV01. The sequence continues at coordinate 2,204 of JAITPP010000204.1, forward strand.
GTTGTAAGTTGTAAGTTGTAAGTCGTAAGTCTTTGTTGAAATTTGGAACGTAAATTTAATTATTATTATATAAAATATTGTTATTATGAAATCATTAGTAAAAAAATTATGCATTATTACAATTTTGTTTTGTGCAGCCAATAGTGTTTATGCTCAAACAGAACGTGATATTTATGCAGGAGTCGGCGCAGGATTTGACTACGGCGGAATAGGCGGAAAAATAGAATATTTGCCTGCAAAACATTTCGGATTATTTGCAGGACTTGGATTTAATATGTCATCATTGGGATGGAATATCGGCGCAACCTATAAAATTTTGCCCGACAAAAAAATTTCTCCTAATTTCATGGTTTTTTACGGATACAACGCCGTATTTCAAGTTGATGGAGATGCCGATTATGCAGATAAATACAACACAACGTCCTATGGATTTACAATAGGAATGAATTTGGATGTTAAATCAGGCAGCAAAGGCAATAAATGGAGTTTCGGATTATTCGTTCCATTTCGTTCAAGTAAATTCAGAAATAATTATGATGCTGCAAAAAACGACTCTTATTTAGACGTTGACGAACTTATTCCGATAGGCATTAGCGTTGGATATAATTTTAAGTTGTAAGTCATAAGTTATAAGTCGTAAGTTGTAAGTCGTAAGTAAGTTTGAAAATGAATAACGAAAAATTAAATATCCGCAACACTTCTGCGGGACAGGAGGTTTTTGACTGTGTGCGCAAAAAATATGTTGCTCTCACGCCCGAAGAATTGGTGCGGCAAAATACGATTTTGTATCTTTCAAACACAAAAAAATATCCTGTAAATTTAATGCGCGTTGAAATTGGCATGAAACTGAATAATATGCAAAAACGATGCGATATTCTTATCTATAACCGCAATTTAATTCCGCTGTTAATGGTTGAATGTAAGGCTGCTACCGTAAAAATTTCGCAAGACAGTTTCAATCAACTTTCGCGATACAATTTAATATTTAAAGTTCCGTATCTCATAGCCACCAACAGTATCGACACATATTGTTGCAAAATAGATTTTGAAACACAATCATACAAATTTCTTAAAGAAATACCTGAATTTGAGGCGATATGTTAGAATTTTTGGGTTATTATTTTCAATTCTTAATTCTTAATTCCAAAATCCCTGCCTTTTTGGCATTGTTTTTTGTTTGGCAAGGATTTTGTTTAATATATTCATATCAAATTTTTAGATATGAAAAATAAAATCAATAAAGACAAAGAAAATCAGGATAATATAAGCGATAACATTGAAAATGAAAATGCAGATGTAGAAAATTCTGCCGAAAACACAAATGAAATTCAGACGGAAGTGCCGAGTTTTGAGGAAAAATTGGCAGAGGCTAATGACAGATATTTGCGTTTGTCTGCCGAATTTGACAATTATCGCAAACGCACGGCTCGCGAAAAATTGGACATTCTGCGAAACGGCGGCGAAGAAATTATAAAAGGCTTGCTTACTATTCTCGACGATTTCGATAGATGTGTTTTATCGCTGGAAAATGCAACAGATTTAGACGCTGTAAAAGAGGGCGTTATATTAATTCAATCTAAATTATTGGGATTTTTGAAATCGCAGGGATTAACAGAAATTGAAACAATAAATCACGAATTAGATACAAATTTACACGATGCTGTTACCAAATTTCCTGTTGATGATAAATCTAAAAAAGGCAAAATTATTGATATTGCACAAAAAGGTTACATGCTCAACGACAAAGTGATACGTTTTGCAAAAGTAATTGTAGGAGAATAAAATTATGGCAAAACGAGATTTTTACGAAGTGCTGGGCGTGCAAAAAAATGCAACAGCCGAAGAAATAAAAAAGGCTTATCGCCAAAAGGCTATTCAATATCATCCCGATAAAAATCCGGGCGATAAGGATGCCGAAGAAAAATTTAAAGAAGCCGCCGAAGCCTACGATACTCTTAGCGATGCAAACAAACGCACCCGCTACGATCAATTCGGACACGCAGGCGTTGAAAACAATGCAGGAAGCGGTGGTTTTAGTATGAATATGGAAGATATTTTTTCGCATTTCGGCGATATTTTCGGCGGACATTTCGGCGGCGCTTTCAGTTCGATGTTTGGCGGCGGAAACGGCTATGCGCCACAATACGTAAACAGAGGTTCGGATATTCGCATCCGCATAAAACTTACGCTCGAAGAAATCGTCAAAGGCGTTGAGAAAAAAGTAAAAATAAACAAACTTGTTGCCTGCAATCATTGCCACGGCAGCGGTGCAAAAGACGGAAAATACAACACTTGCCAATCGTGCAACGGCTCGGGAAAAACAGTGAAAATTGTAAGATCAGTGTTCGGACAAATGCAGCAGGTATCAACATGCCCAATTTGTCAAGGACAAGGAAAAACAATTGCCGCGCCTTGCTCTAATTGCCGCGGCGAAGGAACAGTAAAACAAGAATCGGAAATAAATTTCAGAATCCCTGCCGGCATTGGCGAAGGTATGCAACTCACCGTATCGGAAAAAGGCAACGCTGCCAGACGCGGCGGAATAAACGGCGATTTACTTGTGCTGATTGAAGAAATTCCCGACAAAGAACTCATACGAGATGGAAACGATTTATTATACACTTTATTCATAAATATTCCTCAGGCTGCGCTCGGATGTACAGTCGAAATACCAACAATAGGCGGAAAAGCAAAAATTAAAATTGCATCAGGAACTCAGTCGGGTAAAATTTTGCGATTAAAAGGCAAAGGTATTCCCGATGTAAACGGGTACGGCATTGGCGATTTACTTGTATATGTAAGCGTGTGGATTCCGAAAAATTTAAGTAAAGAAGAAGAAAAAATTCTGAAAAAATTAGAAGAATCCGAAAACTTTAAACCTAACCCCGGTATCGAAGATAAAAGCATATTCGAACAAACCAGAAATATGGGGGATTAGATGTAAGTTGTAAGTCGTAAGTTGTAAGTCGTAAGTTGTAAGTCGTAAGTTGTAAGTTGTAAGTTGTAAGTCGTTAGTCGTAAGTCGTAAGTCGTAAGTCGTAAGTTGTAAGTCATAAGTCGTAAGTCATAAGTCATAAGTCGTAAGTCATAAGTCGTTGGTATTTAGTTATTAATCTTTGTTAATTATTAATTGCTAATTCATTCTTAATTCTTCATTCTTCATTCTTAATTCTTAATTCTTCATTCTTAATTCTTCATTCATGTATGTATCCGAATTTTTTAAGTTGTTGTTCGTTATTGCGCCAATCGGGATCGACTTTTACAAACGTTTTCAGAAATACTTTTCTGTCGAAAAATTTTTCCATTTCTTTGCGTGCCTCTGTTCCTACACGTTTCAGCGATTTACCGCCCTGCCCTATTATTATTCCTTTTTGCGAATCGCGCGCAACATAAATAACAGCCTCGATACTATACAATTTGTCGCCTTCAACAAAACTTTCGATACCGACTTCAACGCAATACGGAATTTCTTTTTGATAGTATAAAAGTATTTTTTCGCGAATGATTTCCGATGCAAAAAAACGTAAATTTTTATCGGTAAGCGAATCTTTTTCGTAGTATGCGGGACCTTCGGGAATTAAGTCCAAAATCTTGGCAAAAATATTTTCGAGATTAAATTTTTCTAATGCCGATGCGGGATATATTAATGCGTTGGGCAAAAGTTTTTGCCATTGTTCTACCAATACATCCAAAATTTGCGGTATGGTTAAATCAATTTTGTTGATAACCAAAATCACGGGAATATCAGTATTTTTAAGCCGTTCGATGTATTCGATATTTTTATCGTTTTTTTCTACAACATCGGTAACGTAAACAATAACATCGGCATCGCCTATTGCTGTGTTCACAAATTTCATCATCGACGATTGCAATTTGTACTTAGGCGTTATAATTCCGGGCGTATCGGAATAAACTATCTGAAAATTTTCGCCGCTGACAATGCCCATTATTCTATGCCGCGTAGTCTGCGATTTTGCCGTAATTATCGACAAATTTTCGCCCACAAGCACATTCATCAACGTAGATTTTCCTACATTGGGATTTCCTATGATATTTACAAAACCGGAACGATGGTTTTTAGTCGTAAGTTGTAAGTCGTAAGTCATAAGTTGTAAGTCGTAAGTTGTTCTTTCATAAATAGAGCTGACAATATTTTGATGTATTTAATTTTAATGTTCATAATTTTATTTTTTTAATGATTTTATAAGTCCTCTTAATATTTTAGATATTTCATCTGCTTTTTCCAATAATAATGTTTTTTGTTCGCCGTTTATGAAATTCAATCGTTCGGCGAGATATAACATTGATTTTACTTCGCTACACGAACTAATCGCAATGTATAAAAATCTTAAAAAATCGGTATCGCTGTTTCTGTCAAAACCTTCGGCTATGTTATTTGAAACAGAAACTGCTGCTCGGCAAATTTGATCTTTAAATCCGAAATCTTTTATTTTATCGAAATGTTGATAAATATCTACTGCCAAATTCTGTGCTTTTTGCCAAGCAATAATATCTTCAAACTTTTGTATTTTCATAAAACTAACTTTACTTATAACTTACGACTTACAACTTACGACTTACAACTTACGACTTATTCATACGCTCCCATTTTCAATGAGGTTATTTCGTGTTCGCTGAGAAAACGACATTCGCCGCGCCGTAATTTTGCTTTTGTTAATCCGCCAAAATATACTCTGTCGAGTTTGGTTACTTTGTAGCCTATATGTTCAAACATTCTGCGCACAATTCTGTTTCTGCCCGAATGTATTTCTACGCCTATTTTTCTTTTATCATCGTCGTCGGAATATGAAATTTCATCGAAAAAAGATATTCCATCTTCAAGTTCTATGCCATCGGCAAGTCGTGTCATATCGTTTTTTGTAAGATTTTTATCTAATCCTACGGCGTATATTTTTTTCTTTCCGTAGCTTGGATGTGTCAGTGTTTTTGTAAGATCGCCGTCGTTGGTGAAAAGCAAAACGCCTGTTGTATTTTTATCCAAGCGTCCAACGGGATAAATCCGCTCTGTGCAATAGTTATGCACGATTGTCATAACCGTTTTTTCGGTGTGAGGATCTTCTACTGTTGTTACAAAACCTTTGGGTTTATTCATTACAAGATAAACTTTTTTTTCGCCGTGTAATATTTCGTCGTTGAATTTTATTTCGTCAGTCGGAGAAATTTTTACGCCGAGTTCGGTTACAACCACGCCATTTACCGAAACAACGCCCGCTTGAATAAACGTATCGGCTTCGCGGCGCGAACACATTCCCGAATTTGATATAAATTTATTCAAACGCACTTTACTGAGGTCGCCTGTGGGTTCAATTTTTACGTTGTTTGATATTCTTTTTTCCTTGTCCTTGCGTCTTTCGCGGCTATCGACAGGCTCGGATACGCGAACATAATTATTTTTTGG
>JAITPP010000288.1 GCA_031289385.1 Prevotellaceae bacterium
GTTCCATCCAAATCGAAAATACAGCATTTAATCATGATTTATTGGTTGTTTTTCTTGTATTTTTTCTTTTTCGTATAATGGTAAATGATATTCCGAATATTATAATAATAATTGGCGGAATTAATGTATTTATCAGTATTATTCGATTTCGGTTTAATATAACCATTTCTTTATCAAGCAATCGCAGCGAAATTTCGTGCGAGCGTATTTCCAAAAGTCCGCTGTCGTCGGTGAGGTACAAAATTATATTTTTCACAAAATCTTTGTTGCCGAATGTTCTGTTTAAATATCTGTCGTAGCCGAGTGGCAGTGGGCGTGTGCCGCTTGCCCGCCGTATAACATCATTACGAATAATATCGCCATCGGAAGCGATAAACATTTTTGCGTTTTTACCTTCGCCGACAAAGTCAAAAGCCTTGCCGTTGTTGTATTTGTTTAACATTCGATTTTTAAATCCCGATTCAAAATTTCCTTCAAACACGGCTGCAATTATTTTGAACGATTGATTAAATTCTATTTCGGTGATTTTATCGTTTATCTGCTCAAGCGAAATAATTGCGAGCGTTTTTGCGAGTTTCACTCTGTCGGATGTTTGCAGCAGCGGAGTTTTTTTTATGTTGGATTTTGCCGAGCCAACAAAGTCCAACGTGCTTGCATATTGCGATTTAACTAAGTTTACGCCTTTTGTAATTATATTATCGTAATTAGGAAAAAGCAAAGGATGATAAAGCCAAGGTTCGAGATGAAAATTAGGCTGCGAGCCAACTGCGGCAATATTAACAGGAAGGTAAGCGCATTGCAAATCCTGAACCAAATCGGCATTTATTCGCGCACCGTAACGAAACAATAAATCGTCGAGATTGTGTTTATTTTGTAAAACAAAAGTGTGTTCGCCGTTCGCAAGGCTATCTTCGTGAACATTAACTTCGTCGATAAACCAAGCAACATTTCCGCCGTTCATAATATATTGGTCAATCACAAGTTTGTCGTCTTCGTTCCACGCGCTGCTCGGTTTTGCTACAATCGCCGCTTTATATTCGTCTAAAACGCCAACATTTCCATCGAGTTTAACATGATTTATTTCATAAAATTGCGAAAGTTCGTTTTCCAAATCTTGGGTTTCAAAATAATCAAGTTCGTCGTGTCCTTCGATAAATGCGATTTTAGGAAATTCTTTTCGGCTAAGCAGTTTTATTGTCGAAATCAATTCAAATTCAATATTTTGATATGCAAGATTTATGTTTTCGTCTGGCGATAATTCGTCGTTGTAACGGAAAAAGGTTACCGATTTTTCTTTGCCGTTGTAGGTAATAACCGCCGACGGAAAAATATTGCGTTGAGTTGCGCCGCCTTCGGCATCTTCAATTTGAATTGTAAACGGCTCAATGCCTTTTTTAATAAGTTGTGCAAAAACGGCTTCGCGCTCTTTTTCGTTTCCCGACATGGGATTTATAAATTCGTATTGCAATTTTTGCTGTGCATAAACCTGCAATTCGGTGATTGTTTCGTTTATCGAACGCCGCAATTTTTTAAATTCAACAGGCATTTCGCCGTCAAGATACACTTTAATATAAACAAAATCATCGAGTTGCCGCATTGTCGTTTTGCTTACTTCGTTTATAGTGTATCGCTTGTCGGAAGTTAAATCTATTCTGAAAAATGATGACGATAAAATGATATTTATCAAAAATATCGCAACAATTATCAGCAAAATATTTGATATGTTTTTTTGTTTTGTATTCATATTATTTTACCATTTTCGTGATTGTAATTTCAAACGTGTAAGCAAAATAAAAACGGCGATAATGCTTACAAAATAAATAATATCGCGCGAATCAACAACCCCGCGACTTATCGACTGATAATGTTCGTTAATGCTCAGCGACAGCAAAAAACTATCGGCAAACGCGAATATTTTAATACCCGAAAGCTCGGCAATTCCGATATACATAAAAAAGCAAATAACAGCCGAAAGTATAAAGGCAAAAATCTGATTATCACTCAACGACGAAGCAAAAACTCCGATTGCCGCATAACACGATGCTAAAAAAAATAATCCTATAAACGAGCCCCAAGTTCCGCCAATGTCAATATTTCCGACAGGATTTCCAAGTTGATATACCGTTACAAAATACAGCAAACACGGTAGCAGCGACAGAACGACAAGCACAACCGCAGCCAAAAATTTTGCCATCACCAAATTCAGTTCACTGATAGGTTTTGTAAATAAAATTTCTATTGTACCCATTTTTTTTTCTTCGGCAAAACTGCGCATAGTTGTTGCGGGAACAAGAAACAAAAAAATCCACGGAGCAATTATAAATAAAGTATCTATGTTTGCGTAACCGCTGTCGGTAATATTTAATTCGCCGTGAGAAATCCACATAAACCACGCCGTGAGAAAAAGAAAAATCACCACGCTAATGTAACCCGTAAGCGACGAAAAAAATAATATTATTTCTTTTTTTAATATTGGAAACATTTTTTATTATTTTACATTTAATTATTTGCAAATGTAGTAATAATTTTTGGGTTAGTCGTAAGTCGTGAGTCATAAGTTGTAAGTCGTAAGTTGTAAGTCGTAAGTTGTAAGTCATAAGTTGTAAGTCATAAGTTGTAAGTCATAAGTCGTAAGTCATAAGTTGTAAGTCGTAAGTTAAAGTTAAGAACTTCTTCATTCTTCATTCTTAATTCTTCATTCTTCATTCTTCATTCTTCATTCTTAATTCTTCATTCTTAATTCTTAATTCTTCATTCTTAATTCTTAATTCTCCAATCATCGCATTTGCTACACGTTGCGAAGAGCCTTGTGTGCCAAGTATTTCGCGCAGTTCGGCATAGTCATCTATTATTTGTTTGCGGCGGATTACGTCAAACAATAAGCCTTGCAGTTCTGAACGCATTTTTTCGAGTGTCATATCGTGTTGTATCAGTTCTTTAAGTATCGGCGCATCCAATATTAAATTAACCAACGAAATGTATTTTACTTTTACCAATCGCTTGCCTATTTGATACGATATTTCGCTGCCGCCGTAGCACACAAATTGCGGTGCGCCAAGCAAAGCGGTTTCGAGCGTAGCCGTGCCTGATGCCACAATGGCGGCAGAACAGTGCATAAGCGTTTCGTATGTTTGGTTGAATACAACCGACATTTCGTGATTTTGCAGATATTTTTTGTAAAAATCTTTATCCATCGACGGTGCGCCTGCAAGTACAAACTGATATTCGGGAAATTCGTTTACAAGTTTTTTCACTCGCGGCAGTATGTAATCAACTTCCTGTTTGCGACTTCCTGCAAGCACGGCGATAATTGGTTTGTCGGGCAAATTATTGTGCGACACAAATTCATCAAAGGTTTTTTTGTTTTCAATATGCTTGTCGATTAAGTCTGTCAAAGGATTTCCTTCGTAGCAAACTTCGATATTCCAACGTTTAAAATAATCAACTTCAAACGGAAATATCACAAAAAGTTTATCAACATATTTTTGAAGTTTTTTTACTCGCGATTCTTTCCACGCCCAAACTTTGGGTGCAATGTAGTAAAACACGCGAAACCCTTTGTTTTTGGCAAATTCGGCAATGCGAAAATTAAATCCGGGATAATCAATCAGCACTATAACATCGGGATTATAATTTAAAATATCATGCTTGCAAAATTTAATATTTTTGAATATGCGGCGAAGTTTTTTAACAACTTCCCAAAAGCCGATAAT
>JAITPP010000084.1 GCA_031289385.1 Prevotellaceae bacterium
TATAGAATAAAAAATCGTTTTCTTCCGAAAATATTTTTGTTCCGTTAGGATATTGCTGATAAAGCGCAAATATTGATGCGTACGATTTTGGATTGTTTACAATGAATTTTATATTATTACGTTTTTGAGCGATAAAAAATTTTGTTAATGCGGTTTTTGCCGACAGCAAATCATCGTTTGATGCTTTTTCATTATTTATTATTTTGCTCAGCGAATCCATCGAAACTGCCGTTCTGTTTAAGGTTTCGGAAAGTTCTTTCACATACGCCGAGCCTTGCGAGCCATCAATCGCATAACTGCCTTTTTCGTATTTAATGTTGATTTTTTCGCCATTTTCGGCAAGAAGCATAAATAATTGTTTTCCGTTTTTGTTTTTTATGCTTAAAAAAGCAGGTTCGGCGGTACGTAAATTTACGGTAGTTGAAAATTTGCCGTTGCCGTTAATCTGCACCGAATCTAAGAAAAACATTAGCGATGCGGTTTTTTGTTCAATAGCGATTTTTTCGTTTGCGAGATTGTCAAAAGTTCCGCTTATCGCGACAGAATTTTTTTTTGTACACGATACAAAACAAGCGGCTGCAATCAGCATAATTATTGATATTTTTCTTTTCATTTTTACCCTTTACTATTTATTATTTACTATTTATTATTGACTATTTATTATTGATTATTTATTATTGATTATTGACTATTTTCTAACTTCTTCATTCTTAATTCTTAATTCTTAATTCTTAATTCTTAACTCCCCCCGGCGGTTGTTTTTTCTGAAAGTTGATTTTACTTTCAGTGCCGCTAAGCAAACGCTTGATGTTGTTGCGATGTGTAAAAAAAATCATAATTGCGACAATCACGCTAAAAATTTTCATTGTTAATGTTTCTTTTTCATTAAAAATTTCGCCAAAAAGAATAATTACAATGGTTGGAAAACTTACCGCTGCTATCATTGAACTTAACGAAACGTATCGACTTAATAATAAGCAAAATCCGAAAATTCCGAAAACCATCAGCATCGCATAAGGGTGCATTGCCAAAATTACTCCGGCAGTTGTTGCAACACCTTTTCCGCCTTTGAAATTTGCAAATATCGGAAATATATGCCCCGCAACAACGCAAATACCAAGTAAAATCTGATAACTTACGTAAGGATTTGTTTCGTGATTGAAATCGGTGAGGCGCACGAGCAAAACGGCAACTACGCCTTTCAGCAAGTCGAAAGCAAAAACAGGAAGTGCCGCTTTGGGACCAAGTACACGCAAAATGTTTGTTGCGCCTGCATTTTTGCTGCCAAAATCTCGTATATCTATTTTGAAAAATCGTTTGCTAACAAAAATCGCTGTCGAAACAGAACCTATTAAATATGCAATTACAGGTAAAAAACAATTAAAAACTATATTCATTTCTCCATTTATTTACGACAAAAGTATAAAAAAATAACGATATTATTTAGAAATGAGGGTATTTTTTTGGTATTCGGTATTTTGGTATTTAGTCGTTGGTATTTGGTATTTAGTATTTAGTCGTTGGTATTTGGTCGTTGGTATTTAGTCGTTGGTATTTGGTATTTGGTATTTGGTATTTAGTCGTTGGTATTTGGTATTTGGTCGTTGGTATTTGGTCGTTGGTATTTGGTCGTTGGTATTTGGTCGTTGGTATTTGGTTGTGGGTATTTGGTTGTGGGTTGGTTTTTAAATTAGATTATGTTTGTTTTTTTATTTGTGTAAATTTGTGTTCTTTTAATTGTTTTAAAACACAAAATAATGATTAATGATTAGCGATTAATGATTAATAATTTTACTGCAAAGTTCACAAAATAATGATTAGCGATTAGCGATTAATGATTAATAATTTTACTGCAAAGTTCACAAAATAATGATTAATGATTAGCGATTAATGATTAATAATTTTACTGCAAAGGGTTTCGCAAAGAACGCAAGTTTTTTTATATCAACAATTTTCTTCATTCTTCATTCTTCATTCTTAATTCTTCATTCTTAATTCTTAATTCTTAATTGTTTTTTCACATCGCCACCCAAACCATTTCATATCCTTCAAAAATCTGATAAAAAAGTTCGAGTTCGTGTTCGTCGCCTTCGTAGTCGATAAAAATTGCATCTAATTTGCCTTCGTCGTCGTGGGGCATGAATTTGTCTATTTGTATTTGTTTGGCAAAGTTGATATTGCGCTCGCCCATAAGTTTATATATTGCTTCTTTTGCACTCCAAATCAGTGCTAATTGCAGTTGTTTGTATTTTTCGTTCAGGTATTCCTGTTCGTCGTCCGACAATATTTTTTTCTCAACAGCGTCAAAATTACGCGACAGTGATTCTATATCAACGCCTACGTTTGTATTTTGATGAACGTAAATACACGCAAATTCGCCCGAATGTGAAATGCTTATTTTGTAATGTGTGTTTTTTATATACGGGCTATCGTCTTCTTCGTACCCGATATAAACACGTTCGTCAAAAATTTCGGTGAGCAATGCTCTCACGGCGTAACTTTCGAGGCGGCGTTGGTGAGCAGGCATTTGCTCAATACTTTCCTGTTCGGCGGTAGGCGTTTCTGCTATTATTTTCAGTTCGTCTTCGTTTTCTGTAATTTGCCAAACGGCGAGTATTCCGCCGTCTTTAAATTCTTCTTTTTTGTAGAGTGGCATATTTTTTTGTTTTTATAGTTTTGCTTGTTAATATAATTTTATTTTTTCCATTCTAATGTTTCCAATAAATGAATAATATCTTTTCGTATAAAATCAACGACAGGCGCTATCGAATCGCTGTTTGGCGCGGCATTAAAATATAGCGAGCCTCGCACAAAATTTCGTGTGCTGTCTGTCATTAAAAATTGTATTGGCGACGCTGCATCTCCTTCAATTTCGGCATATAGTGCAAAAACATTTCGTTCGGGAAAAAAGTATGTTATTTCTTCTATCGCATCTGCTTTTATAGTGTGCCGATATGTGAAATTGTGCGAATCGTTAAGTATCGTATCCAAATTATTTTTTATGTTGAGATATGTGATATAAATTGTTGCGTTGTGTTTGGGGTAAACGATGTTTATCCAGTTTTGTTCGGGTTTGTCGCTGTGTTCTTCTATTTCGGCAATTTTCGAATATTCGAAGGTGTAGGGTTTTTTGTCGGCATCAAATTTTTTATATGTATTTTCGGGCATAGAAATTCTGAAATATCCGTATGGTTTGGGTACTACGCCGGTGTCGTTTTTACATTCTGTAATTACAAAAAATGCAAGCGATGCTATTATAATTTTTATATTAATTGTTGTTTTTGCCGACATCATTTTGCGATTTTACTGTAACTTTAATTTCTTTTATGCGTTTTGCATCTCTGCTTTCTATTTTCAATGTAAATTGTTTGAAGTCAATTTCTTCGCCGCTTGCGGGTATTTCGCCGCGCAGTTCGAGAATAAGTCCGGCAAGGGTTTCGGCATCGCCGTTGGTTTCGTCAAAATAATCGTTGTTGAGGTTCATTATTTTGCAAAAATCGTTGAGCGATATTTTGCCTTCAAACAAATATGTATCTTTATTTATTTTAGTGAATAATTTTTGACTTTCGTCGTTTTCGTCTGATATTTCGCCTACAATTTCTTCCAAAATATCTTCAAGCGTAATTATTCCGCTTGTGCCGCCGTATTCATCAACAACTACCGCCATGTGAATGCTTTTTTGCTGAAATTCTTTAAGTAAATCGTTTATTTTTTTGTTTTCGGGAACAAAATATGCCTCGCGTATCAGCGATTGCCAAACAAAATTTTCGTCTTTGTCAAGATAAGTCAGCAAATCTTTTACAAAAAGAATTCCTTTGATATTATCAAAATTTTCTTCGTAAACAGGTATTCGCGAATATCCACAATCGACTACAAATGTTAAAATTTCTTTGAAATCCGACTCAATATTAATTGCATCAACGTCGATACGCGGATGCATAATATCTTTTACATCAATATTTGTCAGTTCAACAATGCTTTTAAGAATTTTTTTATCACCTATTGATTTGTCTGTAAACTCAATAGCATCAGACAAATCGTCAATTGAAACGTTTGATTTTCGTCCGCCGATTTTTTTGTTTATCAACGATGTTGTTCCCATCAAAACATAACTTAGCGGTTTTGCTATTTTCACCATGAAAATAAGCGGTTTGGCAACAAAACCAAACGAACTTACGGGGCGGCTTGCCGTTAAAATTTTGGGAATAACTTCGCAAAATAAAACAAGAATAAACGTTATAAGCACAACTTCGATAATAAATCCGAACAAAACGCTGTCGCCAAAATTAACTAACGAATGTGTGAGATATGTTGATAATAAAATTATTGCAATGTTTATGAAATTGTTAAAAATCAAAACAGATGCAAGCAAATAATCTTGTTTATCGAGCAGTTGGGTAAGATAGTCGGAAATTTTGTTTTTATGCTTTTTAATTTCGTCGATATTTTGCGGCGACAAAGAGAAAAAAGCAGTTTCAGAACCCGATACTAATGCCGACATGAAAATCAGCGTCAGCAAAAGGATAAAGCCTATCAGGTGTCCTGAATTTAATTGATAGAATTCGATACTTAAAGCGTAACTCGGAGGTTCCAAATTTTAATAATTTTAATAATAAAATATAAACAACTCATAAATACAATTTTGTGTATTTAAATACAAAGATATATTTTTTTTTGATTCAAAAAAAATAATAGTGAAAAATTAGTTGTTAGTTGTTAGTCGTAAGTAGTAAGTCATAAGTTGTAAGTCGTAAGTTGTAAGTCGTAAGTTGTAAGTCGTAAGTTGTAAGTCGTAAGTTGTAAGTGGAGTTCTAAATTAATTACTAATGTATCTCAAAAAAATTTCGTGCAAAAATATAAAATTATGGTGAATATGGGTTATTTGATTTATAATCGCCAAAATAAAATACACACTATTTTAAAATAAAACACACATTTTTGACCCAAAACACACATTTTTAAACACAATAAAAAAAAGTGGTCGATTTGACCACTTTTTGCCTACACTTCCTACTTTCTATTATCAGCGGGCTTGCATTTTATATTCATTATAGGCGCGTGTCAGGTAATTTAATCCCAGTTTTGCTTTTGTAACGACTTTGTCGTTAACCAATCTGCCAGCGTACGTATCGCCGAATTTGTTTGTTAGTATTATAATATCATTTATTATAACCGCATCATCGCCGTAACTGCTTTTAAAATTTATTGTCGTATTTTTATTCATTTTTTTGTGTTTTTTAAATTCACTGCAAAGTACCGCTATTATTCGCACACATGCAAATTTATATAGCTATTTAGTGCTATCGTTCGCTAAAATAACCGCGCTTGTTGCGATATATTATCACTATTATAATTCAGCGTCAGAACTTCTGTCTTTGTACTGCCCGAACTCCCCGAACTCTTCGTCATATCTATATTGATTGTATGCCAACCAAATTGCGCTGTGTATTGCGCTAATAATTCACTTGGATACGAACTCAACAGGAACTTACCTTCGACTTCGGCAAGCGCAATCAATAATCGTTCAAAATCTTCAATCGTATAGCCAGAATAATGCCCCATATCGGCGTTGTAATATGGCGGATCAACGTAATGGAACGTTGTAGGTGTGTCTGTTGACTTTATAACAGCAATCGCATCACGGCAAAATATGCTTGTACGTTCTAATCTTCGTGCGTATGCGATTGTAAACGCTTCTTTGAGATTCTGAATTTGCTTCGCTTTATTTTTATCAATAGATACTGACCATTGGTTGGTCAATATCGAATAAATAGATTGATGCGACAGCATCCACACTGCCCATGCCCGCAACACGTCGTTGTGATTTAACGGATTTGCGTAAATTTCACGTGCTTGGTTGTGCTGAAATTCGCTGTGCAGAGTGCAATCAACTTCATCCTTTAATTCGTTGAATTTGCGCTTTAATGTGCGATAAAAATTTACCATCTCGCCATTTATGTCGTTGATAAATTCTATTTCTGCGGGTTGCTTTGCGAAAAATATTGCGCCGCCGCCAAAAAACGGCTCGTTATATCGCTCGTGCGGCGGCATTAATGATAATATTTTACCAGTTAATTGTTGCTTGCCGCCCCAGTAGGTTATTGGTGTTTTAATTTTTTAATTTCATTTAAATGTTATTTAATTTATATTTTATTACTATTTTTGCATCGTCCAAATAAATAAGGTGTATACCCACCCCAAAGGCTTTTATTGCCTCTGACTGGTGGGTATACACATTAAATCGTTCTACGGAATCTGGACAATTCCGCGCGGAGTTGGGGGCTTTTTTATTGCCCTTTAAATTTCAATTTCATTCCGGTATTTCCTCTTCAACTTCATTTTCATAATATGGCACAGCGAAACTCCAATTAAAAGACTCCTCTTTTGTAGTTGCCGTTATATTTATTGCTGAAAATGCTATTTGTCCGCTTCCGTAGGTAAACGAAAATTGCTGTTTGCCAATTGTTGTAAGCATAATTCCGCCACCGCCAACGCCAAAATCAAACACTGCCGTATCGCAATCAAGTACACAACCTGTATAACTTGCGTTTGATATATTTAATGATCCTTGTATAAACATAAGAATTACATCTCCGTTGCGTTTTACTAAACAACTTTCTATAATCAGACTACCTCTCGATGACGACGATTCTTGATTATTCAAATCGTTGGTAATATCCTGCCATTCGCTGCCGGATAGATTAAGTTTGCCTATCAAATACGCAAGCCCATTTATCCCTAAGTATTTTTTTGTTGCCATATTGTTATACTAATGCGTCTATTTCGGCTGATGTTATCTCTATCAAATCGCTGTCTTGTACATAATCAGACAAGTCGATAGCTGTATTGCCTAATTTTTCAAAAGCTCCATTGATAAGCATATACTCATCGTAATTGTCGCTTGCATCGCTACCTCCGCCCGGAACAAGATAAATAATGTTTTGCTGAGCACTTGCAACAGACGGCAGAGTGGCTACTATAAGTTTACTAATCTTGTCAATCGCCGCT
>JAITPP010000103.1 GCA_031289385.1 Prevotellaceae bacterium
GTAAAACCTTGCTTAACCAAATTGTTGCTTGCACAGTGAGGACAAAAAATTTCTTGAGTGTGTATCATTGTATATTATTTTTTGACTGCAAAGATACTATTGTTAAGTTAACAATGAAATAGAATCTTTAATATATTTATTATAAAATATTTGCAACTTATATTTTTGACATTTTAGACTTAACATAACACTATTTTATTCTGATATTCTAATACACCACCGTTTTTTGTATTTTCAATTTCAATTATTTTTTCAGTTAGCATCAAAATATCGTGCGTTTTTATTTGCAAGATACAATCCGCAAACCGAAGATGCCGGCGACATGGCAAATGTGTCGGTTAGTTGCACTCCTGTGTTGTTTTCGGCGGCGAGCAAAGTAAAAATTTTCTTTTTTTCGCTGTGTTCGGGATACACGGGATAGCCAACTGCGGGACGAATGCCTTTGTGCGGAAATTTCCATAAATCGCTGCGTATTTTATTATGCAAAAATTCGGATAATGCCTCTGCCATTCTGTCGGTTAGTGCTTTCACTAAAATTGCGTTGTATTCATCGCCGTTTTGTGTGAATTTTTCGGAAAGTTTGTTTGCACCAATGCCTGCCGTAGCAACAAAACATCCTGCGTAATCGCACAAGCCCGAATCGAGCGGCGCAATAAAATCGGCAAGACTTAAATTGTTTTCGCCCTGCGGTTTTTGCAATGTGGCGCGAGCTGTGTGCAATCGACAAATTTCATTATTTTTTTTTGCATTATCAAACAAAATTATTTCTTCGTCTATTGAATTTGCTGCAAAAATTCCAACAACCGCTTTCGCCGCAATGCTATTTTCGGAAACAATTTCGTGCAATAATTTTTCGGCATCCGATTGCAGTTTTTCATGTTCGGTTTTGTTGTTTTTCAAACCGAAAGCGTGATACAGTTCTTTCCAGTTTATAAGCGGAATAATCTCAGTAATTGCAACATTTTCAAAAGTTTTTATTCCTAAAAATTCGGGCGTGAAAATTTGTTCCGTATCCCAATTTAATTGCAATTTATTTTTTCGCGCTTGGGCTATGCTTATGCGTGTTTTCGATTTCTGTTCGTTTTCGTATTTTTGTTTTAAATCATTGTATTCGAGATTTAATTTTTGCAGATATTCATTTTTAAGTTCGGGCGATAAAATATTTTTTATCACTTCTACGCTTCGCGAGGCATCTTTTACATAAATCACTCCTGCATCGTATTTTGCAGCAATAGCAACGGCTGTATGCAATTTGCTTGTTGCCGCTCCGCCAATTAAAACAGGAATTTTAAGATTATTTTTTTTAGCCTCGTCCACTACTTTAATCATTTCGTCGAGCGATGGTGTTATCAATCCGCAAAGTCCTATCACATCTACGTTTTCGAGAATTGCAGTTTCGATAATTTGCTTTGCGGGAATCATAACTCCCAAGTCAATAATTTCGCAACCGCTGCACGATAACACAATGCTCACAATGTTTTTGCCAATATCGTGAACGTCGCCTTTAACCGTTGCAAGCAAAACTTTTTTTGTTTTTTGAAGGTTTGCGTTTTTCGATTTTTCCTGTTCTATCAACGGTTGTATGTATGCAACGGCTTTTTTCATTACTCTGGCACTTTTTATCACTTGAGGCAAAAACATTTTACCTTCGCCAAACAAGTCGCCCACTTGATTCATTGCCTGCATAAGCGGTTGTTCTATAATATGTATCGGCGAATTGTATTCTTGCAAAAGTTTGTCGAGAATTTTTTCGATATTATCGGGAATGCCTTTTATAAGTGCAAATTTCAACTGTTCGGCTGGCGATAAATTATCTTCGTGCCGACGAGTGTTTTCGTCATTTTTAACGGTATCTTTTTTGATGTTTTTTTCGCTGTATTCCAAAAGTTGCTCGGTGGCATCGCTGTTTTTATTCAGAACAACATTTTCAACCAAATTCAGCAGTTGTGGATTTATTTCGCTATACACCACCGACATTGCGGGATTAACAATTCCCATATCCATTCCGGCGGCTATTGCATGATACAAAAAAACCGAATGAATTGCCTCGCGAATAATATCATTTCCGCGATAAGCAAACGACAAATTACTTATTCCTCCGCTAACTTTTGCGTGAGGAAGATTTTGTTTTATCCAAACGCAACAGCGAATAAAATCAACGGCATACGAGTTGTGTTCTTCAATTCCTGTTGATATTGCAAGAATATTCGAGTCGATAATTATATTTTGCGGCGGAAAATTTATTTTTTTCGTCAATAAATTATATGCACGTTCGGCGATTTGAATTTTCCTGTCGAAAGTATCTGCCTGCCCTTGCTCGTCAAATAACATCACAACGACAGCCGCGCCAAACTTTTTAATATATTCTGCTTTTTCGATAAAAGCATCTTCGCCATCTTTAAGATTTATTGAATTAACTATTGATTTTCCTTGCGTACATTTTAATCCTGTTTGTATAACATCCCACTTCGACGAGTCAATCATAACGGGGGCTTTGGCAGTATTTGGGTCGGAAGCAAGCATATTTAAAAATTCGTACATCGCTTTCGGCGAATCAATCATGGCATCGTCCATACACACATCTACGATTTGCGCACCGTCTTCAATTTGTTGGCGTGCAACAGATATCGCCTCTTCAAATTTCTGTTCTTTTATAAGTCGCGCAAACTTTTTTGAGCCTGCAACATTTGTTCGTTCGCCTACGTTTGCAAAATTATTTTGATTTGATATTCGTACAATTTCCAATCCGCTGAAAATAGTATCCCTGCTTTGTTTTAGAGGATTATACGGTTTGTATTTATCAACTTTCTCCGCTATTTTTTGTATATGTTCGGGCGTCGTTCCGCAGCATCCTCCAATGATGTTTACCCATCCGTTTTTCAATATTAATTCTACATCGTTTGCCATATCTTCTGGCGACAGAGAATATTTTCCGAACTGATTGGGAAGTCCCGCATTAGGATACACGCAAATATTAAATTCCGAAATGCTTGCAAGTTCTTCGATATGCGGCATCATTTGTTTTGAGCCGAATCCGCAATTCAATCCGATACTGAACAAATTCATGCTCGAAAAAGTATTGTAAAATGCCTCAAAAGTTTGTCCCGACAAGGTTCTGCCGCTTGTGTCGCTTAGCGTTACCGAAATCATCACGGGAATTTCAACCGCTTTCTGTTTGCAGCAATCGTGTATGGCAACAAGCGCAGCCTTAGCGTTAAGCGTATCGAAAATTGTTTCAACCAGAATGGCATCGACTTTTCCGTCAATCAAACCGCGCACTTGCTCGAAATAGGCATCGTACAAAGCGTCAAAAGTTAAGTTGCGAAAAGCGGGATTTGAAACATCGGGCGACATCGACAGCGATTTGTTGGTAGGTCCAACAGAGCCGGCAACAAAGCGCGGTTTTTCGTTTGTTGAAAATTCGTCGGCAGCCTTGCGTGCAAGCGATGCTGCTTGATAATTAAGTTGATAAGCCAAATTTTCCATTTTATAATCGGCAAGCGAAATAGCATTTGCATTAAGCGAATTTGTTTCGATAATATCCGCGCCGGCAGCAAGATAAGCCTTGTGAATATCAGCAATAGCCTGAGGTTGAGTAAGTACAAGAATATCGTAATTTCCTTTCATTTCAACATCAGATGCAGCAAACAGCGAGCCGCGATAATCATCCTCGCCAAAGCCGCATTTTTGAATCATAGTGCCCATTGCGCCGTCAAGCACAAGTATTTTTTCACTTACAAGTTGTTTCAAATTTTTCTTCATAAAAACATATATAATGGCGCAAAGTTACAAAAATAGTTATTAATTGAAATTTTGTAATTATCATTATCCATGTAAATCTGTTTCAACAGCGTAATCTGCGTGCCTCGTAATTAAATCCAACTAAATACCAGATACTAACGACTAAATACCATAATACCAGACACCTAATACATATTAACAACTGTTGAGTCGGGAAGATAAATGAAAATATCAATTACTTCCGACGCCCATTTTTTGTATTTGTTGAACTCCATTGGTTGTAAATATATTGTTGTCGAATCGCTCATTATGTATCCGTTGGGGAGTGATTGCGCTTTGGCTTTTGCATCGTAGCGCGTTGATGCGTTTGCCGATTTCACAACTTCAATATAATTTTCGGGAACGCTGTCAACTCTGACAATATGAACTTCGGGGCAAATAAATAACGAGTTCAGCGCAGGCATTTCGTATAATAACGAACTGTCATCATCGTAGTTAAAAAAGGCTATTGTACAAGGGCGTAAATTATCGGAAATTTTAATGTCTAATGTTTTGATATTTGCCAGATTAACTTCTTTCTGAGCTTCGCGTACTGTTGAGTTGTATCTGTAATATTTTGCTGTTGATACAACAATTCCCAATGCAAACATTACGGCGATTATCCATATTATTGACAAGATAATCATTGCCGGTTTGTCTTTTATTTTGAAGCGCAGCAACACTTTTATCGATAAATATATAAGCACGCAAACAGGCAAAAATATTAAAACGGCTATCAAAAGTTTTGCAAACCATGTGTTTATTTCGCCTATGTAAATATAATCGAGAAGCGTAACAATATTTGTGCCGCCAAACAGCGTGCCTCCAAAGAAACTTGCAACTCCGGCAATAAGCATCAAACTGCACGTTATTCCTACTATTGATAACGTTACGCCTACGCAAAGTTGTATTATGAGTCTGAAAAATTTTTTCAAAAAACTTCCAAAACCGTTGTTATGCAAATTAGAATTGCTGTTGCCTTGCCGTGTTGATGTATAACCATGCATTTCAAGGTTTTGACGAGGCGTTTTTGTGCGCGGCATCACAATCCACAAAACAATGTAAACGAAAAGTACAAAAGGCATTCCGAAAATAAAACGGTGTGAAAACCAATGGTTTATTCCGTCCATTTTGATTGACATTATCATTAAAATAATAAATGTAACACGAATCCAAGCGGCATCCAAATTCAGATAATGTCCTATTCCGCTGCAAACGCCTGCTATTATTTTGTTTTCGGTATCGCGATACAAACGTTTTCTTACGGGATTATTTACATTTTCAAAATGTTTTCTGAATTTATCCGACGATTCTGTACTGTCGTCTATATCTTTAAGATTTCCTATGGTTTCGATAATTTCGTTAATATCTTTGAGATTTACGGCTTGTTCTGCCGATTTCACACGTAGCGAAAGCAAATCGGCAATACGCGCTTCGATATCGTCAATAATTTCGGCATCATCGGCAAAGTGCGACTGTAATTCGTCGATATAAGATTTTAGTTGTTGATAAGCGTTTTCGTCGAGATTAAACGCAATTCTGTTTAAACTTACCTGTACTGTTGTTTTCATTGTATTTGATATTTTTTTGTTTTTATTATATAAAATTTAATATTTAATTAGAAATCACTAACCATTAATCACTAACCATTAATCGTTAATCACTATCGCAATGTATTTTCACATTATTAAAATAATTGTCGTTAGTTTTTATTTTTGTGATGGCTTCAACAAGTTCGTTCCAAGCGTTGTCGAGTTCTTTCAAAGTCATCACGCCTTTTTCGGTAAGCGAATAATATTTACGCGGCGGACCTTGTTTCGATTCTTCCCAGCGATATTTCAGCAATCCCTGATTTTTTTGTCGCGTAAGTAGCGGATATAATGTTCCTTCTACAACAATCATTTCGGCTTCTTTGAGTTCTGAAATTATCGACGAGGCGTATGCTTCGCCGTTACATTCCAAAATACTTAAAATGCAATATTCCAAAATGCCTTTGCGCATTTGCGATTTTATATTGTCGGAATTTATTACTACATTGTCATCTATTATTTCCATGTCGTTTTAATTTAAATTTATGATTTTCTTAACAGTTGCATTAAAAAAATCGGAATTTTCGTTTTTTATTTTCGTTTATCGGTTGCAGGATATTTTTTTATATTGTCGGAAGTTATAGGCAAACCGCGCAGTTCAAGTTTTTGCACCGACGATAACGCTTCGGGCATCACAATCCAAATAATGATGTAGATAATTACGCCAAATCCTGTGAGTATCGACAATAGCGCAAAAAATCGCACAATAGTTACGTCAATATCAAAATATTCGGCAATACCCGAGCAAATTCCGGCAATTCGTTTGCCATCGGGGTCGCGATAAAAACGCTGATGTTTTCCCGAAATTCTATTTTCAATTTTATCTCGTATTTGCGAAAACGAATTATCGTTGCGCTGTTTATTTTGCGCGTTTGATTTTTTTTCGGGTTTTCCGAGCACCGAAATTGCTTTGTTCACCAAATTTTCATCAACAACTCTTTCGGTAGATTTTATTGTTTCCTGAAAAATTTCGGCTATACGCATTTCTACGTCTTCCATTATTTCTTTGGCATCGTTTTTTTCGAGACTTGCTTCAAAATCGTCCAAATAATCTTTGAGAATTTCATAAGCGTCCACTTCTATTGTAAAACATAAACCACCAACATTTACAGAAATTACTTTTTTCATTTTTTTAATCTTTAAGATATTTATTTCGGCACAAAGGTATATATTTTAATGTACTATGTATGACAAAGTAGTAATATTTTTTAGTTAAATATTGTTAATGCAAATGTAATTCATTGTTTTATAATGAATAAGGTAATTTTATAAAGTTATTTTTGTGTTAATTTAGATTCAGATAAAAGATGTTGTGATTGAAAACTCTTTGCGTTTTTGTTTTTTCTTTGTGAATTTAATGCTCTTTGCAGTTAAAAAATAGAAGTTAGAGGAAGTTAGCAAAATAGCCCTTTCATTCTTATTTTTTACAAATAATGTAAGTCAATATAATTTATTTCGTATATTTGCCAGCTAATAAAGGCATAATTTGAGTGAAAAAATTTGTAACTTACATAATAATATTGATTACTGTGATTTGTGCAAGCAATTGTGCAAACAGGAGCAACTCGCTTAGCGGAGGTCCAAAAGATACGATTGCGCCCGTTGTTTTAAAAGAAATTCCAAAATACGACGAAACAAACGTATCGGTAAAACGAATTGAAATTACGTTCAACGAATACGTGAAAATCAAAGACAGCAAGAGTTTTATAGTGTCGCCGCCGCTTAAAAGTTCTCCGTCGATTTTTACTCGCGGAAAGCGCGTAATTGCTCAATTTGATTCTACATTAAACGAAAATACAACATATCTGTTCGATTTTGGCAGCGCTATTGTTGATTTAAACGAAAGTAATCCGCTTGGCGATTATCGTTTGCGATTTTCAACAGGCGATATTATTGATTCACTGCATTTATCGGGGCGTGCGCGCCATGCTTTTACTTTCGATTCGGTAAAAAATATGAAAATTATTTTATACAAAAGCGACGTTGATTCATTGCCGTTTACAACGCCGCCAGATGCCGTTGCACACGTCAGCAATCGCGGTTTTTTTGTTGTTGATGCGCTGAAAAATCAGCCATACAGAGTAATTGCCGTAGAAGATAAAAACAATAACAATATTTACGATGCCGGCGAAATGGTTGGATTTATCGACAGCATGATAACACCCATCACATTCGACGCTGATACAATGACAGTTGGCGACTACGAGCGCGATACTTTTTCGATATTTGAACATCTACCTTTGGTGCGTATTTTTCAGGAAAATATTAATAAGCAATATCTTAGCGATTACAAGCGCGAGCAGGAACGAAAAGTGATGTTATATTTTGCGCAACACAATCCCGAAATTCATTCTATCGCCTTCTTCGGCAGTGATTCTATTGCGCTTGATTCAACAAAAATAATTACAGAAAAATCATTTTTTGCCGATACAGTTACATATTGGTTTACGCACGACAGCGTGCCCGCAAAAATGTATTCTACAATTATTTACACAAAACCCGATTCGGTTGGAAAAGATGCGCCGTCGGAAGCAACACTCAGATTTAAAGATTTTGTGAAAACAGACGTAAAACGAAAACCAAAAAAAGGAGAAGAGGAAAAAGAAGAAATTCCTAAATTGCAAATATCAACACGTGTAAACGAAAAACTTGTTATGGAAACAGGTATGGATTTGATTTTTAACTCTCCGATAACAAAAATAAATTACGAAAAAATAAATTTTTACAAATTCGATGACGAAGGTAAAAATCCTAAAAAAATACCCTTCAAAATAGTTCCCGACACAAGCAATTTATGCCGATATGTTTTTGATGCCGACAAATGGGAATCGGGATTAACGTATGATATAGAATTTTTGACGGGAGCATTTTCCGATATTTATAAACTCGAAAACGACAGCGTACGCAAAAAAATTCAAACGCCGAATACAGATAAATTCAGCACAATAAATATTGATTTTCAGAATGTTGAATGTAATTACATCATACAGCTTATGAAAAATAACAAAGTTGTTCAAACAAAACAAATGAACAAAAACGGGCATCTCACAATTTCGTTTATCGAACCCGAAACGTATTCGCTGAAAATTATTGAAGACAAAAACAACAACGGACGTTGGGACACAGGTTCGCTTAAAACCCGACTACAACCGGAACGTGTGAAATTATATAAATTAGATGATGGAAAAACAGATATAAAACTTCGGCAAGGCTGGGACACAGGTTTGCTTGTTGATATGGAAAATTTTTTTGACAAATAAACTTTTGACGATTATCTCAAAAAACTAAAAAAATGAAAAAAATATTATTATTTACAATATTATTGCTGATAACCATAAACTCCGAAGCTCAACACTGGGTTGGAATTCGCGGCGGTTATAACAGTTCGGATATAACTATCGACAAATTTAGTTACCGCCAAACCAATTCATATTCGAGCATCAACTACGGAGTGTTTTACAAATTATACATTGATAAACACACAGGACTTCAAGCAGAATTTAACAAAATAAACAGAGGTTTTTCGTATCGCGAAAATGATACAACGCATATCCGCGAATCGTGGGAATTGCCTGTACTTGGAAATTTGCGCATCGAATTTGGAAATTTTATGTTGTTTGGAAATTTCGGATTTTATGTTGGCTATGCACAAAAAATGAAGTATAAAATAAAAACCGCAACATCAACAAACGAAGTTGCAGCCTCGTTTTCGCCCAAAGATAGCCGATTTGAATTTGGATTTAGTGCCGGCGGCGGCGCAGGTTTTCGCATAGCGCAGAACGTTGAATTGCTGGCAGAATTCAGATATAATTACGGGCTTACATATCTCTACAAACCCAAATATAAAGACGAGCGAATCAGATACATACAACCTGTAAGCATGCAGATTTCGTTTGGCGTTTTATATAAATTTGCAAACTTTAAAAAATAAAATGTTCTGTAAAAGTCTTACAAAATATAATCGGCATAAAACAAATGTTGTAAATGTAGGAAATGTTCCGCTTGGCGGCAGCAATCCCATTCGCACACAATCGATGATAAACGTTGCCACAACCGATATTGACAAGGCTGTGGAACAATGTAAAAAAATTGCAAAAGCAGGCGCAGATTATGTCAGAGCAACCGTGCAAGGCAAGCCCGAAGCCGAATCCATGAAAATTATCAGAGAAAAACTTAACCACGAAAAAATAAATATTCCACTGATAGCCGATGTTCATTTTAATCCGCAAGTAGCAAAAATTGTTGCTCAATATGTCGAAAAAGTAAGAATAAATCCGGGAAATTTTATCGACAAAAAACATAATTCAAATAAAATTCTTGACGAAAATGAATACAATGCCGAACTGCAACGTTTGCGCAACGAGTTTGTTTCTTTAATCGACATTTGCAAACAACACAAAACGGCATTGCGAATAGGCGTAAATCACGGCTCGTTATCAGAAAAAATTACAAATCGTTATGGCGATACTCCAACAGGAATGGTTGAGTCGGCAATGGAATTTTTGAGAATTTGCAAGCACGAAAAATTTGAAGATATTGTTGTGTCGATGAAATCGAGTAACACCCGCGTAATGGTGTATGCTTACCGATTGTTGGCAGAAAAAATGAACGCCGAAAAAATGAATTTTCCTTTGCATATAGGCGTTACCGAAACAGGCGATGGCGAAGATGGACGTATAAAATCTGCCGCAGGAATTGGAACTTTGCTTGCCGACGGATTAGGCGATACAATTCGCGTTTCGCTTACCGAAGCACCCGAAAATGAAATTCCCGTTGCAAAAAAAATAGTTGATTAT
Source organism: Prevotellaceae bacterium (assembly GCA_031289385.1). Classification (GTDB taxonomy): domain Bacteria; phylum Bacteroidota; class Bacteroidia; order Bacteroidales; family UBA932; genus JAIRKV01. The sequence goes on from JAITPP010000103.1 coordinate 10,166, forward strand.
TTTGTAAATCGCCAAAAACACGATGCTGTTCCTGATATTGACGCCGAAAAATATTCGCCATACGAATACAAACAGCGAAAAACGACGGCAGTAAACGGTTTTGGCGGCGATAATCAAATAGCCGTTGTTGCCGATTTGTCGCATATAAATCCTGTTTATGATAAAGATTTTGAAAATTTAGGATTTGTAAAAGACAATAAAAAATGGATAAAAACCGACAATTCGCCCGATGCGGTTTATACAGGCTCGTCGCTGTTTGATGCTACAACACAAGGAATAACAATACTTTCGGATGAATCGGAAAATATTATACATTGCAACATTTCGTTTTTTAACGATGATTTTATTGCATGGCTAACAAAAAATCCCGATAACATTTTAATGATAGAAAGCAATAATACTAATGCCGTTGCCGAACTTCGCGCTTGCTTTTTGATGCTGGAAAACGCAAATGTAAAAAATCCCGTAATCATTCGCAGAATTTATGATGACAAAGGCATCGAATCGCTGCAAATAAAGGCAGCATGCGACTTTGGCGCATTGCTGATTGATGGTTTCGGAGATGCCGTTTGTTTACAAAACACAAAATCGGAATCAAAAAATCTCACAAAAATTTGCTTTTCGATATTGCAGGCAACGCGAGTACGTTTCAGCAAAACAGAATTTATTGCGTGTCCAAGTTGCGGGCGCACGCTTTTCGACATTCAAAAAACATTGACGGAAATAAAAAACAAAACATCGCATCTGAAACATTTAAAAATAGCAGTAATGGGCTGCATCGTAAACGGCATAGGCGAAATGGCTGATGCCGACTACGGATATGTAGGCGCAGGTGCAGGAAAAATATCATTGTACAAAAACAAAGAACTCGTAAAACGCAACATCCCACAAGCAAATGCCGTTAACGAACTCGTCGCCCTGATTAAAGACGACGGACGGTGGATTGAATAAACAATTACGAATTACGAAGCACACAGATTAAACGGATTGGCACAGATAAAAATCTTAGATAAATTAATTATTCAACTTTCGCAATCTAATTAACTTGCTGATTTATAATAAAAAAAGTAGCACAATGTTTTGATAAGTCGCTAAAAATTAGTAACTTTGTGCTGTCAAACAATAAATAAATATGCTACGACACAAAGATACAAAATTTATTTCAGAACTCAAAAATTATTCCAGTTCAAGCGAAAAAGCAATGCAAACTCCTGACTTTGACAATGCGACACCCTACAATTTCTCCCCAAAATTTTCGTCAAAAAGTTGAGCGATAGATTTGTGTTTTGGCGTAATTAACATTGTTTTAGTCAGCGTTTCTTTACTTTGCTGTAATTTGATTTTTACTGTTGTTATTGTCTTTGCAATGTCCAACACCTTATCAACACTCAATTTAATGCCGCTAATTTTAAGAATCCGCTCTAACTCTTTAT
>JAITPP010000163.1 GCA_031289385.1 Prevotellaceae bacterium
TCCAAAAAATGTTGTAATTTCGCGCATTGTAATTTTTATTTTTTTATTCAACACAAAATTACAAAAAAAGGGGGGAACTTCACGCTCCCCCTGATTTTTTTATCGGACAACAATGATTATTAACATAAACAAATAAAAAAACAATTAATTTAGAATCTAAACCCGAAGGTTAGTGCAAATTGACTTGTGTTATATTTTTCGTTTACCGTGTTCGAACCGTCATATATACGATACAATCCCGATTTAGAAGTTAAATATTTATACGCCGCATCTACAAAAAATCCGTTGAGTCGGTATCCCAAACCAAACGAATATATTTGCGTTGATGGATTGCCTCCCGATATTGAATTTTTATATGGACTTCCGTAAAATGCGTATCCTGCCCTTACAGCAAGATTCTCTATGGGTTTCACTTCTACGCCCAATCTTATATTTGATGCTCCTGTAAATTCTTTTTTTATAGTGCTGTTTTCGCCTGCAAACGTGTTTCCTGATATTGGTTGATTTTTGTCGTCGTTCATTTTCATTGTCGAATAATCAACATATTCGTAATCTAAACTTACTGCTCCTATTGTCGAAAACAAGTATGCTGCGCTTAAATTATATCGTGCAGGAGTAGAAACGGTATATTCATATTTATTTAAGTCTGATACATCAGGATCGTAATATTGCGAATCGCTTTCAAAACGACTTTGCATTGATGCCTGATAATAATCGGTAAGCCGCATCCATGTAGGAGTGTGAACTGATAACCCAAAACGTAAATTATCGTTTACTCTGTAAAGCACGCCTAATTTAATATTAGCGCCCACACCTTCTGTTTCAAAATATTGTGTATAGTCAAACCACAAAAGATCTGTGCCTTGCGCTGTTTGAGTAACATCTTCACGATGGGTTATATATTTTTTATAATCAATACCTTGTACGCCAATTGTCATACCAAAAAACAATGTATTTGCATAATTTCCGCCAAAAGTGAAAACAAATTCCGAATTTCTTCCCTTTGTTTCTACTAATCGTCTTTGTTCAATAACATCGCCATTATATAAAGGATTATAAAATCCTAAATCATCTTCGTTTACAAGATAATTATTCCAAGCCAATACAGCATCCCAATCGCCTGCACCAAAATTATTGTAGCGATTGCTGCCTTCCATATAAATAGGGTCAAAATATTCCCAATCGTTTTCCATTTTATTAACAAGCGCATCGAGCCACGAATCGCCTGACTTATTATAAGCCACAGCGTTGTAGCCATAATCTGCTACTGTGTTGTATCCTACTCCTAAACTCAGAGATACTAAGCCTTTATTATCGTCGCGTAAAAAAATCGGTTGTACGTATCCAAAGTTAAAATCGCCACGATCTTTACTTTTCGATAAAGAATTTTGACCTGTAAATGCCGATTTTGTATTTGTAATTGAATATGATGGCGAAAGTGAAAATTCGGCAGAACGATATACTGCTATACCGGCAGGATTTACGCTTAACGAGGCAAAATCACCGCCAAGTGCGCCAAATGCTCCGCCCATTGCTGAAAATCGGGCTGTTCCGTCGTAAAAATATTGCGACCATCTTAGAGCGTCGTATCTGTCTTGTGCAAACGATACTGTTGTTGATAAGGTTATTGCTGCTATTGCAATACATACTATTCGTTTCATAACTTTTTTGTTTTTAAAATTTTAACATTCATTTTTTTGATATTAGCGTCTTCTGCCGCCGCCACCGCCACCTGATGAGCCGCTTGATGACGAACTGCCGCTTGAAAATCCACCCGATCTGCTGCTACTGCTTGACGAACTCGAACTTGAAGAACTTGAAGGCGTATAACTGCTGTTTGACGACGAACTTGAACTGCTGCTACGGCGCGATTCGGAAGAAGATGAAGAACTGCTACTTGTTGATGTTGATGGACTGCTGCTACCGCTTGTTACATAACGCGAGTTTGTTGATACCGAGCGCGAAGACGTTCCGCTACTTGTGCCCGAACTTACACGTGGCGCAGTGCCGGTGCTTGTGCTTGTAGTACTTCTGCGCGATACGCCGCTGCTGCTGCTGTTTGTTGCTGCCGATTGGTTATAACTTTGTTTGCTTGCTGTTGCAGGGCGAGTGTATGTTTGCGTGTTTCTGCGTTGTGAATTTGCTTGCACTCTTCCTGTGTTGTCTTGTTGCGGTGTTCTTGCATCCGAAACTGTTCTGGTATCTCGGCGCGAACTTCCTGTTATATTGCCTTGATTTGGCGTATTGCTTACGGTGTTGTTATTGCTTCCGACAGTATTTCCGCGTCTGTTTCCTGCTGTAACTGCTGTTGTTGATGACGGCGATGTTCTGTTTGATACAACTTCCATATCTCGTGTAGTTCTGCGAGTTCCGCTAACAATTCCCGGCGACGTTGAGCGATTATCCGTTGAACTTACTCGGCGTTGTCCCATTGTTCCGCTTTCGCGACGTCCGTAAGTAGTTCCTCCTGTGGATGGTTTGCCAAGTCCCCAATGATTATTATAATGCCCGTGATGGTGGTTGTAATATCCGCCGCCGTTCCAATATCCGTTCCAGCCGTAATTCCAGCCCCAGCCGCCATAATAACTGCCGTAATATCCGCCATAATAACCACCATAATAGAAAGGACTGTACCATGGATAATACCAACTGTTGAGTCCCCAGCCCCAATTTGAGCCCCACCAAGGATCATAATATCCGCCGTAGTAGCCACCAAATCCGCCGTTCCAATAACTTATTGTTGTGCGAACAGGCGAGAACATTTTTGTTATGTATTTTGGTTCAATCCAAATTTCATCGCCCATAACGATTATGTTGTAAAATTCAGGATCGTAGGCTGTTACCTGCAACCAATCGCCGCTTGTGGTTATTCTTATTGCGCTTTCCATTCCGTAACTCGGACTGCTGTATCCTCTCAGTCGGCGTTCGTAAGAGTCTTCATAAGAATCAGAAACGATGCTTTTATATGAATCATCTTCAATTACAACTATTGTGCTGTCGATAGCCATTTTTTGTGCACTTGCGATGATGGCTGCCTGAGTTTCACTTTTTAATCGTTTAATATCAGCATCTTCAACAGTTGTTTCTGTATTCTTCACAATGCTTGCTTTTTCTATTTTTGCTGGACTGTAATAGATATCATCGCTTGTTGAGGCGTATCTATTTGTTGTAGCGCAAGCAACTAATGTAACGGTTAATACCGTTGTTAAAGTCCATTGTATAATTTTTCTTTTCATAACTTTATTGATGCTTAATTCTTAATTTTTTTGTTATCTTTGCAAATCATTTGCTTTGCTCATATAAAATGCAAATATTATGCCAAAAATCGTAAATCTGGCTTAAATATTAATAAAAACAAATGTTTAATAGAGTGAAATATTGTAAATTAACTAAAATTAACATATCAATAAAAATATAATGGCAAAAGAAGTTATAAACAGAGAAGAAAATTATTCGCAATGGTACAATAATTTAGTGGTGAAAGCCGATCTTGCCGAAAATTCTGCGGTACGTGGTTGCATGGTGATAAAACCTTATGGATATGCAATTTGGGAAAAAATTCAAGCGGCTCTTGATAAAATGTTTAAGGATACGGGGCATGTGAATGCATATTTTCCGTTGTTTATTCCCAAATCGTTTTTCAGCAAAGAGGCAAGCCATGTCGAAGGTTTTGCAAAAGAATGTGCCGTAGTTACACACTACCGATTGAAAAACAGCGCAGATGGAACAGGCGTAATTGTTGATCCTGATGCAAAATTAGAAGAGGAACTTATTGTTCGCCCTACATCCGAAACAATTATTTGGAATACTTACAAAAACTGGATTCAGTCGTATCGCGATTTGCCAATATTGTGCAATCAGTGGGCTAATGTTGTGCGTTGGGAAATGCGCACTCGTTTGTTTTTGCGTACTACGGAATTTCTTTGGCAAGAAGGACATACGGCTCATGCAAGCAAACAGGAAGCAATTGATGAGGCTGAAAAAATGATAAATGTTTATGCCGATTTTGCTAAAAATTATATGGGAATACCCGTAATTATAGGCAAAAAAAGCGAAAGCGAACGTTTTGCCGGTGCTGTTGATACTTATTGTATTGAGGCTATGATGCAGGATGGAAAAGCGTTACAGGCAGGAACATCGCATTTTTTGGGACAGAATTTTGCAAAAGCGTTTGATGTAAAATATACCAGCAAAGATGGAAATCTTGAATACGTTTGGGCTACATCGTGGGGCGTTTCTACACGATTGATGGGCGCGCTGATTATGGCTCATTCCGACAATAACGGATTGGTGTTGCCGCCAAAACTTGCTCCCGTTCATGTGGTAATTGTGCCTATATACAAGGGCGATGACGAATTAAAACAAATGTGCGAACGCGCCGAACAAATAAAAAAACTGCTCGCCGCAAAAAATATTGTTGTGAAAATTGACGACAGAGATAATGTTCGCTCAGGATTTAAGTTTGCCGAGCATGAATTGAAAGGCATTCCCGTGCGTTTGGCGATAGGACCTCGCGATTATGCAAACAATACCGTAGAACTTGCACGCCGCGATACTTTGGAAAAATGCGTTGTGCCTGTTGCTGGAATTGACGAATATATAAGCAAATTATTAGACGAAATTCAAAATAATATATTAGCCAAAGCACTGAAATTTCGCCAACAAAACACAATAAAAATTGACAGTTACGACGAGTTTAAAGAAAAAATAGAAACAGGCGGATTTTTCCTTGCCCACTGGGACGGAACACCCGAAACCGAAGCAAAAATAAAAGAAGAAACCAAAGCCACAATTCGCTGCATACCATTGGACGCCGAAGTCGAAGAAGGTAAATGTATGGTTACAGGCAAACCTTCAAAACAGCGGGTGATATTTGCGCGAGCGTATTGAGGCAGAGAAAAATATAATTTTAAAATATCAAAACCCGATAAGATATTAATCGTCATAAAAAGAAAAAATGAGAAAGAAATTATCAGCATTAAGCGTGGGTTTTTTAGGTTTATTTCTATTAAATGCCTGTACTACATATTTAATTCCTATTGATAGTTTTAAACAACAATTTATTGGGATTGATTCAACCATGTTAAAACAAGTAACCGTTCAGGACGCTTTGGGTAAAATATATACATATCTTGCAAATCCGATAAAAACAATACAATGTATGGATAAAGCAGGAAAACCTCACGAATTAGAAAACAAACCGTCGATAGAAATACGTTTTACTTATGGTGAAAAGAATAAAAAAACGATATTATATTTTGACAGAGTATTTTTAAATGACAGTATAATTACGGGTGCACCGTCAAGATTTATTCCATCTCTTGTAAAAAATATACCGCTAAAAGAAGTTACTAAAATTGAAATACAAGATGGAGGGAAAAAATTTCGTTATATTGAGAAATAATGTGAAAAATATAAATATGAAAGTGTGTTTTTCGTAAAATGTAAGAATGTTTGGAATTATCATTAGAAAAGAAAATATTGCAAATGATTTTTTTGATTACGCCAAACTTTTTGCAAAAATATGCAACATCTATTTTAATTATTGTTTTGCAATAATTCTCGGTTTCGCTCGGGTTTGATTGCTATCACTCATTAAACACTCCTGACTTTGACAAAGCGACACCCTACAATTTCTCCCAAAAATTTTCGTCAAAAAGTTGAGCGATAGATTTGTGTTTTGGCGTAATTAACATTGTTTTAGTCAGCGTTTCTTTACTTTGCTGTAATTTGACTTTTACTGTTGTTATTGTTTTTGCAATGTCCAACACCTTATCAACACTCAATTTAATGCCGCTAATTTTAAGAATCCGCTCTAACTC
>JAITPP010000047.1 GCA_031289385.1 Prevotellaceae bacterium
CAAACAACTCCGCTATTTGACTTTGCGTAAGCCAAACAGTTTCATTTTCCAATCTTACCTCCAATTGCAGCGTGTTGTCGGGTTGATAAAGTATGATTTCGCCCGTGTTCTGGGTCATCGGTTTTTGAGTTTAAATTCGGCAGCAAAATTACTATTTTATTTGAAATTGTACGAAATTTGTTTCTGAAAGAATATTTTTCAGTAAATCGCTTGCTTTCAATTTTTAATCATAAAAATCATTTGAAAATCAAATTCGTGCATTCGCGCTTTCGTGCCTTCGTACATTCGCCCTTTTTGTTTGCCTAAATTAAAAATTTAACTTGTTTAAAATAGAATTTTCTTATTAAATCTTTGTCGGTTAGCAGGTTTAGACAGCCATCAGAATCTACCGAAACTATTTTGGCACGAAAAGTTTCCCCCTCAGATGAATATTCATAAAAATTATCCGTTCTACAGAGCAGTTTAAAATATTCATTTTCAAGGTTATACTTACTGTTTACCTCAAAGTTTCCGTAAAGCAAATTGATTTCGGTTAAAAGTTCGGTTAAAAGCTCATCCCTGTCAATCTGTTTACCTAAAATTTGCCTTAACGAAATTGCAGTTGTACGGTTTTGAATAAACTCTAATTGATTGACATTCAGCCCAACACCGACTATCGCATATTTCATTTTGCTGTTTTGAATAACGGTTTCAATCAAAATACCTGCAAGTTTTTTATTGTTGACAAAAATATCGTTAGCCCACTTGATTTTAACATCAGGTACATATTTCTTCAAAGCATTACCAATGCCCACCGACACAATTTCAGACAACAGAAACTGCTCGTTGAGAGGAATTTTCCCTGCCTCAAAATAGATAGAAAACAGCAAATTTTCACCCTTTGCCGACTCCCAATTGCTATCGACTTGACCTCTGCCCAAAGTCTGAAAATCGGCACAAACACAATAGCCGTCAGGCAAAATATGCTCACTTGCCAATTTTTTCAGATAATTGTTTGTGGAATCAACAGTTGTTAAATACTCCATATTTTTTTAATAAGCGGACAGATGAACAAGAATTTTTGATTAGAAAAATTTATGACTTCAAGGCACTATTTAATAGCATTAATTATCTTGTTTTCAATCATTTTTACAACCTCTTTTCTTCTGCCCGAAAAATTATTTACCATTATTACAAAACTGTACTTCTTCTCATTATCAACTATATAGCCTGCATAGCACTGCACTCTTGCTATACTGCCTGATTTCAAGTGCGCTTTGCCTTGTAATTTAGTGTCTTTGAGAAAGTTACGCACAGTGCCACTAACGCCTGCCACCGGTAACGACTGAAAAAACACCTCAGAATTTTTGCTCTCCTTTTCCATATAAATTAATATGTCATTGAGGAAATTCACGCAGAACGCATTATGAGGTGAAAGCCCGCTGCCATCAAGCATAAAGAGCGTTTCGGTATTCAGGTTTTTCGATTTCCAAAACTTTTTTACAACCTGAATACCCTTTTCAAAGTTGCCCTCTTCTGAGGTTTGAAGAGACAAATATTTTAAGATATGTTCAGTGAAATTGTTGTTACTGTGATGGTTAGTGCTTAAAATAATTGTCGAAAGCGGCTCTGAAAAGTGTCGGTACAACAGAGTTTTTGTTCGATTTTCTCCCAAAACGTCCGTTGCCTTTCCCTTGACCTTTATGCCGTTTTTTTCCAAAACTGCCGCCACGTATTGAGCCATAACAAGCGGTGGATTTGGAATGTCTCCCCTAAGCAAAAAGGCATCCTTGTTTTTTTCGATAGCACCAAAAACCTGTCGAAAATTTTCGTATGGACGACCGTAGAAATAAGCACTGTCGCCAACACCTTTTTTTGCAATCAAGTGATTTTCAATTACTAAATCCTGAACTTTTGGAGAAATATTTGTAATTTCGGGCATTGAGTTTAAGGTACTGAAAGTTATCTTGATGGTGTTGTCAAAAATCGAAAGTCCGTAAATGCCTGCTGCATAATAGTTTCCTATGTCTTCCCAAGTCCAGCCGCCCGGAATCGGTTCCTTGTCAAATATTGAGGCATCGGCTATAATATCGCCGTTGATTTGAGTTATATTATTGGTTTTAAGTATATTACATACCTGTTCAACAAAATTGGAGTTATTAAAATATTTTGAACAAAGAGTAGGGTCGCCTCCACCCACAATATATAAATTGCCATTCAAAACAGTGTCCGCCATGTTTCCACTGTACGAAAAATCGGTTTTAAATCGAAAATCGGCGCCAAGAATTTCCAAAGCGGCGGCAGTAGTAATCAGTTTGTTAATAGACGCAGGAATAAGGCACATATCGGCATTTTGCGAAACAATGTTTTTGCCCGTTGCCAGATCGGTTACAACAAAACCTATGGAAGCGCCCGCAAGATTGTTTTGAGCAAAAAGCGAATTGGCGTAAATCGAAATCAAAAGAACCAGCGAATATATCGGTTTAATTTTCATCTGTTTAAATTTATTTTTTGCCACGAATTACACGAATTTTCACGAATAAATTAGTGTCAATTTGTGAAATTAGTGTTTTTTTTTTAATCATTCCCTTGTGTGTCCAAAATTTGTTTTGGGCATGGGTGTTTCATCGGGTATTAATTTTAAAAACACACTGTACAAAGTTACAATTAATTTCGTAAAATTTCTGTTTTTTGGCACACAAATGA
>JAITPP010000278.1 GCA_031289385.1 Prevotellaceae bacterium
TTTTTTCATAAACTTATTTTTTATTAATAATGAGCAAATTGTTTAAATTTAATATCAGCAATTTGTTCAAATAATACATTGTATTTTATTGATTATTAAATAAATAAACAACAATACAAGATTATCCGATAAACAAAACCGATACTCAATATTGCTGCAATATTACAAATAATTTTTGATAATCACAAAAGCAATCATTCATTATCAAGAAACAAGAATCAAGAAACAAGAACAAAGAAACAAGAAGTTAGAGAAGTTAAAAGAAGTTAGGGAAGTTAAAAGAAGTTAGGGAAGTTAATTGTGAAAATTTATTGATATAAAAAGCATTGCGAACTTTACCGTAAAAAACAAATAAATAATCTGAATACTCTTGTACATTAATTATACTTGATACTAAAATATCTGATACTAACGACTAAATACTTGATACTAAATACTAAATACTTGATACTAAATACTAAATACCTGATACTAACGACTAAATACCTGATACTAACGACTAAATACTAAATACCTGATACTAAATACTAAATACCTGACACTAACGACTAAATACAAATATTTACAACAAATACAATTCGAGTGTCAAAGAAAATTATTACCTTTGCTTTATGATTGAATATAAAAAATTTACATTAAAAAACGGTTTGACATTACTTACTCACCGCGACTCATCAAGTCCGATTGCTGTAATTAATGTTATTTATAAAGTGGGTGCGCGAAACGAAAATCCCGAAAAAACAGGATTTGCTCATTTGTTTGAACACTTGATGTTTAGCGGCTCTAAAAATGTGAAATCATTTGACGGCGAATTACAAATTGTAGGCGGCGAAAATAATGCTTTTACCTGCAACGATTACACGAATTATTACATAACTTTACCAAAAGAAAATATTGAAACCGCGCTCTGGATTGAGTCCGACAGAATGTTGCATCCTAATATCACACAACAAAATTTAAATACGCAACGAAACGTTGTTATCGAAGAATTTAATCAGCGATATTTAAATCAACCTTATGGCGATATTTGGCTGTTACTGCGTCCTTTGGCTTACAAAATTCATCCCTACAAATGGGCTACAATAGGCAAAAATGTTGAACATATACAAAATGCAACTCTCGACGATGTAAAACATTTTTTCGATTTACATTATTCTCCAAACAATGCTATTATCAGTATTGTAGCCGATATGGAGTGTGAAAAAATTTACGAACTTGTAGAAAAATGGTTTGGCGATATTCCGTGCCGCCCGCTCGCTAATTATAATATTCCAGAAGAGCCGCAACAAACAGAACTGCGCACACTTACGGTTGAGCGTGATGTTCCGCTAACATATATCTACAAAGCATACAAAATGTGTAATCGAAAAAATCCCGATTATTACGTTTGCGATTTGCTCACAGATATTCTTTCGAGCGGAAAATCGTCGCGGTTTTATCAAAATTTGATTCAAAACACAAACTTATTTGCAAGCACAAATGCTTTTATTTCGGGCGATATTGATGAAGGATTACTAATAATATCGGCTCGTTTGCTGCCGAATGTAGAAATAAAAACAGCCGAAACGGTTATTGATAACGAAATTAAAAAATTATGTACAACAAAAGTAAGCGAATACGAACTCGAAAAAGTAAAAAACAAGATAGAATCGGCACAAATATTTGCTGAAACAAGCATCATGAACAAAGCAATGATTCTTTGCTACTACGAAATGCTTGGCAATATTGATTTGATGAATACCGAACTCGATTATTATCGCGCAATAAACGCCGATGATATTTTGCGAGTATCAAAAAATATGTTCAACAATGAAAGTTGTTCTACGCTCTATTACAAAAGTATAGCGGCAAAATAATTTTAATATGATAAAAAAGAGAGAGATGAATTTAAACAGAACAATAGCGCCCGAATTTAAACTACCCGATAAATTATCACTGCCCGCAGTAAACAATATAAATATGCAAAACGGATTGTCGCTTTCTGTAATAAACACGGGCGATGCCGACGTTTTGCGTTTAAGCATCGTGTTTGATGCGGGAACTCGTTATCAGCCTCAACTTCTTGTTGCAAGTTCAACGCTAAATATGCTGGGCGAAGGAACAGAAAAATACAAATCGAACGAAATTGCCGAATTACTTGATTTTTACGGCGCATCCATCGATTTTGATATTGACAGAGATTGGGCTTGCGTTACATTTTATTCGCTTACCCGACATTTTCAAAAAGTTATGGAAATTGCCGAACAAATTGTAAAATATGCAACATTTCCCGAAAAAGAATTAGACACATATAAACAAAATCAAAAACAACAATTAATCATTGAACGCGAAAAAGTTGCAACAACAGCACGCGAAACATTTATATCGTCATTGTTCGGAAAAACACATCATTACGGCGTATTTGCTTTGCCCGACGATTACGATAAATTAAACGGCGAACTTTTGAAAGATTTTCATAAAAAATATTATTCAAGCAGCAACGCATTTATTGTTGCATCAGGAAAAATTTCTGAAAAAGAAATAAAAATAATCGCCGATTTTTTTGGAAAAGATGAATGGGGAAATAACAAGAAAGCCAATCCCGAACAACAAGAAATTATTACATCGCCCGAAAAAATAATTTATATTCCAAAAAACAATAGCGTGCAATCGGCAATTCGAGTCGGCAAAGTGCTGTTCAACAAAAAACATAATGATTATTGCGGCATGGTTTTTTTTAACACTATTCTCGGAGGATATTTCGGCTCGCGACTTATGAAAAATATTCGCGAAGAAAAAGGATACACTTACGGAATCTACTCAAACATAGTGTGTATGCGCGATTCGGGATATTTTTCAATATCCGCCGAAGTAGGCAACGAGTATGTGAAATTAACATTGGAAGAGATAAAAAATGAAATTTTACGGCTTCAACAGCAAAAAATTACAAAAGATGAATTATCTTTGGTGAAAAATTACATGACAGGCGACATGCTTCGTTCGATTGATGGAGCATGGAAAATTGCCGATATGTATATTGATGTACGACAAATAGGATTAAATTTTGAATATATAGAACAAATATTTAATGAAATATTGAAAATAACGCCAAATCGTATATTGGAATTGGCAAATAAATATTTGAATATAAATACATTAACAACAGTAATATCAGGGAGATACTGAAATGAAAAATGCAAATAAAATTGTATTAATTTTGATGTTTATGATTGTTGGAGCAACAATCACAAAATCGCAATGTTTACCGCCGCCACCGATAATTGAAAGTATATCGGTTGTTCCGAATACTGCCTCAGGAGACGTAACTGTCAAGTGGCACGAAAATCCTGCTAATGTTTGTACCACAACAGGATACGAAATATATAAATATAATTACGGTACAAATCAATTTGATTTTTTGGTATTAATGGCGGCAGGAGTTACCGAATATACCGATGTAAATGCAGGTGCAAATACGCGCCCGCAAATTTACCGAATGACAACAAAAGCCGGAGCAGCAGGCAACGAACATTCGGAAAATCATCATTCAATGCTTCTGTATCCTGTAATGCAATACGGCGCTTGCGATATGACAGCAAAAGTTTTGTGGACGCCATACAAAACATCTTACAGAAATTTTGAAGTACGATTAGCCGACAAAACATTCAACGATTCCGTAAAATATCAGATTGTGGGATATATCGCGCCTTCGGCTTCGCCGTTCAATCCGCTCAACGAAATTGCCTTAACCCCTGTTACATACGATACGGTTACTTCTTTTAGAATGATTGTAAACCAAAATTATCTGTTTCGCGTTAAAGCATTTTTGCCCAATGGCGAAATAAGTTATTCGAATGTGCGTGAAGGAATTATATCAAGCGCAAGTATTCCTCCCGCGCCTTTATACATAAATCTCGATTCGCTGGTATCGTATGATACGCACAATCACCTTCATTTCGAGATAGAAAGTTCTACGCAAATGACTAAATTTCAAATAGAACGTTGCGAACGCCTCGACAGCGCATTTCAAATAATACATACGTTTTCAGACAAAACTACAACTACTTACGACGATAATTCGTGCAACGTAAACAAACAATATTTTTATCGCATAACGGCATTAAACAGCTCTTCGGTTTGCAGCGAAACTCCTGCTACAATAAGCGATACGCTGAACAGCATAATTTTGAATACAAAATATGTCAAACCCGACATAAAAGTATCGTGGAATAAATTTACGCTTGATTCGGTTTATTCTTTACACAGAAACGGCTTGTTTTGGTTGATGCAATACGCCACTCAATACACCGACATGGACGTTCAATATGATTTTGATAACAATATTTACGATTTTTGTTATAGAATTGTTGCTACCGACAGAATAACAAATTTCACAAGCGTTTCGCGCGAATATTGCATAAGCCTCGAAAAGCCTGTAACAATGCCAAATGCGATTGACCCTACAAGTTCGTTTTCAAACAATATGGAAACTCACCGATTGAGAAATCAGTTTGCACCTATCGTTGGCGGCAACGAACTGGATTACGAATACCACATGATAATATTTGACAGATGGAACAGCGTAATATTTGAAACAACAAAGCCAATGGATGTTCCGCTGGCAAACGAATATTTTTGGCGAGGAGCATCGGCAAAAGGCAATGTGTTGCCCGAAGATACTTATTTGTATTATGTAAAAGTTACATTTAAAAATTCAAATCAGGTATTCGAACAAAAAGGAACTGTAAGTTTAATTTATCAATAAAAATATTATGAGCGAACTTCAAACACACGATGACGAAATACTTATTCAAGGCAAGTTTGAAGAGCTTTTAAAATTGTGTTGCAACAATACAAACGAAGAGGGCATCGCCCTTATACGAAAAGCATTTGACATAGCCAACGAGGCGCACAAAGGAATAAAACGCCGTTCGGGAGTTCCGTATATATTGCATCCGATTGCTGTTGCAAAAATTGTTGTGCAGGAAATCGGGCTTGGTTACAAATCAATATGCGCTGCACTTATGCACGATGTTGTAGAAGATAATCCCAACTTTACAATAGATTTAGTGAAAAGCGTGTTTGGCGAAACAATTTCATACATTGTAGATGGGCTAACAAAAATTGATGTTGCTTTTGATAAAGAAAAATCAAATCAGGCAGAAAATTTTAAACGAATATTATTAACAATGAACGATGATATTCGCGTTATAATTATAAAAATAGCCGACAGACTGCACAATATGCGCACTCTCGGCTCGATGCCCGTTGAAAAACAACAAAAAATATCAAACGAAACACTTTTTCTTTTTGCACCACTTGCCTACCGTCTCGGATTTTTCAAAATAAAAAGCGAACTCGAAGATTTAAGCCTCAAATATTTAATGCCCGAAGCATTTGAAGAAATTGATGCAAAAATTAACGCCACCGAAGCAGGACGACAAGATTTTTTCGATAAATTTATCAATCCGATAGAAAACAAATTAAAAGAAAGCAATATAAAATTCAATACAAGCGCACGCACAAAATCGGTATATTCGGTTTGGAACAAAATGCGCACAAAATCAGTAAATTTTGAAGAAATTTTTGATTTATTCGCCGTTCGAATAATTTTTGAACCTACCGACATTATTCCCGAACGAACACAATGCTGGCACATATATTCGATAATTACAGAAATTTATCAATCGAAAAACGAACGCCTGCGCGATTGGATTAGTACGCCAAAAACCAATGGATACGAGGCATTGCACTGCACAGTGATGGCATTCGGAGTGTGGGTTGAAGTACAAATACGCACAAAACGAATGGAAGAAATTGCCGAACGCGGTTTTGCCGCTCACTGGCGTTACAAAGACGACACAGCACAAGAAGAAGAAGTTGACAGATGGCTTGCCAAAATACGCGATGTGCTTGTAAGTCCCGAAACCAATGCAGTAGAATATTTAGACCAGTTCAGGCTAAATTTATATTCGTCGGAAATAACATTGTTTACACCAAAAGGCAAAACAATAATATTGCCCAAAGGCGTAACAGTCATGGATTTTGCTTACACCATTCACTCGCGAATAGGCGACAAAGCCATAAGCGCAAAAGTAAATCATAAACTTGTATCGCTAAGTTATATACTTAATAATGGCGACCAAGTAGAAGTGCTTACTGCCGAAACCGCAAAACCACAGCGCGTATGGCTTGAATATGCCAAACTGCCACGCACAAAAAGCCGTATCGAAGCCGCGCTAAAAGCCGAAGTACAGGGACACATTGAACTTGGACGAAAACTTATTGAAAAAAAATTGTCCGAATTTAATGTAGAACCGCAGTCGAGAGTATTTATAAAACTGTGCGCAGCCTACGGTGTAGCCAACAAGCGCGAACTGTACAGCAAAGTAGGCGCAGGAATAATTGAACTTGATGATTTCGAAAAACAACTGAAAAAAAATCCGCCGCAAAAATCAGCAATATATTGGGGTTTCGGATTGATACAAAAAATAATTCCCGGAACAAAAAAACCGATAAAAGAAGATGAAACCCAAAAAACAGATGAAACAACAACAGAAACAACAAAAATAGATAAGAAAAAAACATTTCTACTTAAAGAAACATTTGAGAAAAAACTTACATATAAAACGGAAAACTGCTGCAATCCAATACCGGGCGACAATATCATAGGTTTTGAAATTGACGACGGACAGGTTACAGTTCATCGGCAAGAATGTCCCGAAGCCAATAAACTTGCAGCCGAACACGGCGATAAAATTATCAAAGTAAAATGGACAACACATAAAGTTCAATCGTTTCTTGCACTTATAGATATGCGCGGTATCGACAGAATAGGAATTTTGAACGATACCACAAAAATAATTACAGGCGAAATGAACGTAAATATGCGAAAACTGAACGTAGAAAGCCACGACGGAATTTTTGAAGGCACAATAGAACTTTATGTTCACAGTATCGAAGATTTGAATAATCTTATTACAAAAATTTCTAAAATAAAAAACATGGAAAGTGTAAGACGATTATAAAAATTTGATGTGTAAAATAATAAAAATCAACATGAAATACAGCAAAGAAAAAGATTCAGTAATGCGTATTTTTACATCCTATCTCGAACGTAAAAATTATAGAAAAACACGCGAACGCTTTGCTATTCTCGACGAAATTTATTCTATAAAAGGACATTTTGATGTTGAATCGCTTTACGAAATGCTGAAAACAAAAAAATACACTGTAAGCATTGCCACAGTTTACAACACCATTGAACTTTTGCTTGAATGTAATTTGATAAAAAAACACCAATTCGGCGAAAACACTTCGCGATACGAAAAATCATTCGAATGTAATAATCACGATCATTTAATTTGCACAAACTGCGGCGTGGTAGTTGAATTTTGGAATCCCGTTGTTAAAGAAATTCAGGAAACTACGTCTGCATCAACAGGCTTTGATGTTGTTTATCACGTTTTATATTTTTACGGACTTTGCCCAAAATGCAAATCAAAAAAAACAGATGAAACTAAAAGATAAATACGATAACATAATAAAATGGTTTCAGCAAAATATGGCTGTTGCCGAATCGGAATTACGCTACAAAAATCCTTACGAATTGCTTGTTGCAGTGATATTATCGGCACAATGCACCGATGTGCGGGTGAATATGGTTACTCCCAATTTTTTCAAAAAATATCCAAATTCAAAACTGTTGGCAAAAGCAAACGACGAAGATGTTTTTGATTTGATACGCTCAATATCATATCCCAACAACAAAACCAAACATCTTACAGCAATGGCGCGAATGCTCGAAAACGATTTTGGCGGAACAGTTCCCGACAATGTTGATGATTTGCAAAAATTACCCGGAGTAGGCAGAAAAACTGCAAATGTAGTAGCGTCGGTAGTTTACAAACTACCTGTAATCGCCGTTGATACTCATGTTTTCAGAGTGGCGCATCGCATAGGATTGGTAACGCCGTCAGCCACAACGCCCGAAAAAGTAGAGATGCAATTAGAAAAAAATATTCCCGAAAAATTTCGCGCAATATCGCATCATTGGCTTATTTTGCACGGCAGATACGTTTGCACGGCACGCTCGCCGCATTGCCCCGATTGCGGAATAAAAAAATATTGTAAATATTTTGAATTAGTCGTAAGTTGTAAGTCATAAGTCATAAGTCGTAAGTTGTAAGTCATAAGTTGTAAGTCGTAAGTTGTAAGTCGTAAGTTGTAAGTGATTTGCTGAGTTGTTTTTTGTGCATGCACCAAAGCAATTAACTTCTTCTAACTTCTTTGTTCTTGATTAATTGTTGATTTAAAAAAATCTTTATGAACTTGACAAACTTTAAAATCTTTATGAACTTGACAAACTTTAAAAACTTGACAAACTTTAAAAACTTTACGAACTTGACAAACTTTAAAAACTTGACAAACTTTAAAAACTTGACAAACTTTACGAATTTGAATAAAATTTTACCCGATTTCTAATCTAATCAATCAAAATTTTATATCTTTACGCAATTATTTTAAAACATTGTCGCTATGAGTAAAAAAGTTTCGCGAAGAGAATTTTTAAAAACGTCTGCATTTATGGGATGTGGACTTGGATTGATAGGTAGCGGTGTGATGTCATCGTGCATCACATCAAAAAATCATTTCGATACAATCATAAAAAACGGACTTGTGTATTCGGGCAACGGCGATGCGCCTGTTGTTGCGGATATTGCAATAAAAAACAATAAAATTGCCGCTATCGGCGATGTGGGAAAATCGGCAGATAAAATTATTGATGCCGCAAATATGGCTGTAAGTCCCGGATTTATTGATATTCACACACACACCGATACAAATCTTCTCATTTGTCCCGAAGGCGATAGCAGAATTTATCAAGGAATAACAACCGATGTAGGCGGAAATTGCGGAGAATCGCCGTTTCCTTATTCCGACGAAAAATTTGCAGAAATGCGAAACTCGCTGCGTCACGGATACGAATCGTGGCAACACGTTGATGGTTTTTTTAACGCTCTCGAAAAAAATAAAATCAGCATAAATTATGCAACGTTTACAGGACATGGCGATTTGCGTTCGGCAATTGTTGGCAACAACGATGTGCCTGCAACAAAAGAACAGTTAGAAGCTATGAAACAATTGCTGCAACACCAGATTGACTGCGGAAGTATAGGAATTTCGTACGGTTTGGAATATTCGCCGGGTTCGTATGCAAATACCGCCGAACTTGCCGAATTGTGCAGTGTTGTTGCAAAAAACAACGCTTTGTACGCAATTCACATGCGCAACGAAGACGATAGAGTAGAAGAAGCCATCAGCGAGGCTATTGATATTGCTCGCAAGTCGGGCGCACGCTTGGAAATTTCGCATCTTAAAGCGCAAAACGAAAACAACTGGCACAAAGCGCCGAATATGCTGAAAATTATTGAAGATGCTTATGCAAGCGGCGTTGATGTTACATTCGACCGCTATCCGTACATTGCATTTTCTACGGGACTTTCAACATTCATTCCGCTTTGGGCGCGACAAGGCGATACCGCCGATGTGTTGCTGCGATTGAGAGATACGATTGCCTTTGAAAAAATACGCGAATATGCCGAATCGCGAATAAAAAGATTGGGCGGCGGACACAACGTAATAATAACTTCGGGACATGGTAAAAATGCCGAATATATAGGCAAAAATCTTATAGAATGTGCCGAAATTTCGCATAAAAAAGAAACCGATTTTATCCGCGATATTTTACTTGACGAAAACGGAAACGTAAATATGGTTTGCTTTGCGATGTGCGAAGAAAACGTAAAAATGTTTCTTTCGCACAAACTCGGAATGCCCGCATCCGACGGTTACGTTTATTCACCCGTAGGCGAACTGTCAACAGGCAAGCCACATCCGCGCAGTTACGGAACGTTTCCGCGTTTTTTTGGAAAATATTGCAGAGACGAAAAAATTCTGGACTTGTCAACAGGAATTATGAAAATGACAAAATTGCCTGCAAGCCGCCTCAACATTAAAAACAGAGGAACAATCGAAATTGGGAATTTTGCCGACATCGTCATTTTCGATAGCAATAAAATTATTGATAAATCGGAATTTACAAATCCGCACCAATTTGCCGCAGGAATTGAACACGTACTTGTAAACGGCATTCACACAATAGCCGACGGCAAACACACAGGCGTGCGCAATGGAATGGTTTTGCGACATACTTTTTGAATTAAAAATTAAGAGGGAAGAATTAAGAATGGTTGTTAAATTGTTTTTTGTTGATTTGAATTGTTGTTTATTTGTTTAATTGCTTAGTTGTTGATTTGAATTAGCATACAGATAACACAGATAAAAATTACAGTAGGCAAATTTTGCAAAAAAAATAGGAATTAGTGATTTTGTATAGATAATAAATTAGAGATTAATAAAATCTATATTTCTACCGAAATTTACCAATTCCGATGTTTTGCGTAAAGATATAAAAAAGAATGTAAATCAGTCGCAGTGCTTAGTGTCGCAACTGATTAAAAAAACCTGCCGAAAAAGGCAAGGCAAATTTATCTCTAAAAAAATTATGGAAAAACTTAAACAGAAATGTATAATAATTCGTTACCTAACAGATGTAAGGCATTATTCTTAAATTTCACTCTTCTCCCTCGTCATTATTAAGGTTTCCCAAAAATCTGTTCTCTAATTTTTCGACATGAGATTCATAGCCCGGATTTAATGCTATTATTGCAATAATAATTATTGAAATTATTATCAAAATTATTTTGATGCGTGGGAAAAGCGGTATAAGTACATATAATATCAGCGAGATACACAAAACCGCACGAATTAAACTAAACAACAAAAGCGCTATTTTGCTGAAATGATTGCGCTCTTTCAATACTTTTATGTACAAATTGGAAACGGATGGTCGTATTCTTATTATTCCATACAGAAACGGCGACATTAACAATACCGTTACTACGGCAAGTGCAATAAATCCCCATTCGGTTGGAATTTGAGTTGTTATGAGAGGAAGCAAATATATTCGCGAAAGCATTATTACCGCAACCGCCAGCATGAAATATATAAAAATAGGAACAAACAATATTTTTATCAGTTTACTCCAATCGCTTGATATGGTTATTGTTTCGCGCCGCTTGGCTGCGTGTCCCACTATTAGTTTATTCCATTTTGCGGGTATAATTTTAACTATTTTATTGTAAATTGTTTCGGAATATCTTATTCCGTAAGGTGTTGTAAATGTTGTTATTACCGATACTGCAACTATCACAGGATATATAAATTCACTTATAACGCCTAATTGTATTCCTGTTGTGGCTATTATAAACGAAAATTCGCCTATTTGCGCCAAACTTAATCCCGATTGTATTGCAACTTTCAGGCTTTCGCCCGATGCCAAAATTCCCAAACTTGTAAACAGAGGCGGAAATATAAGTACTATTGCCGTAATAATTAATATAGGCGTTATGTGTTCTAATATCAAAGTCGGCACAATCATCATTCCTACGGATACAAAAAATACTGCGCCAAACAGGTTTTTCAGCGGGCGCACTAAATGTTCGATGCGTTTTGCTTCGGATGTTTCTGCTAAAACAGAACCCATTATAAATGCGCCCAAAGCCGCCGAAAATCCTACCGTATGGGCGATAAGAACCATGCCTAAACACAATCCTGTTGAAACAATTATTAATGTTTCGTCGCTTAAATATTTTTTTATTCGTTTAAATACTGTGGGTATGATATAAATGCCTACAACAAACCATATAACTATAAAAAATGTGAGATACAGCAACGATTCTACAAATTGTATTCCTTCAAAATTGCGGCTGACGGCAATAGTCGAAAACAGCACCATCATTAAAATAGCGGCAATATCTTCGATAATAAGAATGGCAAAAACAATATTTGAAAAGCGTTGATTTTGCTTGTTCATATCGGTAAACGCTTTTATTATTATTGTTGTAGATGCCATCGACAGCATGCCGCCCAAAAAAAGACTTTCGATGCCCGTCCAGCCTAATAAATATCCGACTAAATATCCTATGCTAATCATCAATGCCATATTTATTCCTGTGGCAATAAGCGCGGAACTTCCTACTTCAAGCAGTTTTCTGTATCGAAATTCCAATCCCAAAGCAAACAGCAAAAATATTATTCCGATTTCAGACCATGTGGCTATGCTTGCATTATCAATAACGGTTGGCAACAGGTTCATGTGCGGACCTACCAAAAATCCGGCAACAATATAACCCAATACAACCGGTTGTTTTAACCATTTGAATAAAATGATTACAACTCCGGCTGTCATTAATATCAAGACAAGGTCGTGTACTAAAATCGGTAAATGTGTCATTCTTACATTTTATATTTCATTTATAATTTACGTTTCTATTATATCGTAATATAGTTCTTTCAATCGTTTGCGCAAATGCACCACAGCGTAATGTTTGCGCGACAACAGCGTATTAACCGAAACGCCTGTACGTTGTGATACTTCTTTCAACGAAAATCCCAACAATTCCGTTTGCTCAAAAACTTCGCACTGTTCGACAGGTAATTCTAAAAGCGCATCTTCTAACTCTTTCCACACAAGCGATTTCAGATATTCCATTTCGGGCGAATCCGACAAATCGCTATTGTCGAAAAGAATTTTAGAAAATTCTTCCATTATGTCTGTTTCTTCGTCGCTGTCAAAAATCGGAAGTTCGTACTCTCGTTTTTTCTTCCTGTGATTTATTATTTGATTTCGGGCAACTTTGTACAGCCATGCCGAAACCTGTTCTATGGGTTTCAGCAAACTGTCGGCTTTTGCTAACTGATAAAATACTTCTTGCAAAATATCATCCGCATCCTGTTTGTTGCTTACTCGCTTACGAATAAATGCTTTTAACTGCGGTTGATATTCTGCAACAAGTGTTTCAACTGTTTTTTTCTCATTCTTTTCCATCGTTGTTTTCGGAAGAAGAATTATCAACATCATCGGCATTATCAGTATCTAATTTACTGAAAAATTCGTTTATTTCTTCAACTGTCATTCCCATCCAATGCCTTTGACATTTTCTTCTTAACATAAATTCACGTCTTTTTTCTGGCGACATTTTCATCCATTTTTCGCGAATCTTTTCGCGAACATTTTCGTGAATATGGTTTCCAAAACCTCCCGGCATTCCCCAATTAGGTTTACGCCCAATTCCGCCGAACAAAATGCGGAGGAGTATAAGTAATCCCACAGCCTGCCAAAAATTAATCGCCGCAAGTCCGAAAATACTTACCACAACGGCGTTCCACAGTAACATTACAATTGCGCTGAAACAAGCAAGTGCCAAAGTTACAAAAAATAATAGTTTAATAATACCTCTTTTCATAATAATTTTTTTTTAATTGTTTATATTAATTTATCTGAACTAAAAATTAGTTCTAATTAAGTAAACAATCGAAAGCAAAAAATATTTTAAAATCGAATGTTAAAAGATAGTCGTTAGTCGTAAGTCGTTAGTTATAAGTCGTTAGTCGAAGTTAAGAAGTTAGGGAAGTTAAGAAGTTAGGGATTTTCATTCTTCACTCTTCATTCACCTGACAGCGACATATATTTTTTAAGCAAAGGTTTTTTATTCGCCAAAATCGTAATTCGTAATTGTTTTTTACCTGTTGTGCCTCATAATTTTCAAATTAACTTCTATAACTTCCTCCCTTACGACTTACAACTTACGACTT
>JAITPP010000330.1 GCA_031289385.1 Prevotellaceae bacterium
AAGAATTTAGAAAAGGTAGAAATTTTAGCGACTGTTCCGCCACAATTAACAAACCCATCCGCAGATTGTTGGAAGTTTATGGGTGAGCTAAAGAAACTTGTTTTGTATGTGCCACAGGAGAGTTTGCAGGCGTATAAAACTGCTTTTGGATGGAAAGATATTAAACAAATAAAGACGTTATGCTAAAATCCCCCCGACACTACCCCGACAGCAAAAGTCGCGCAGTCGAAACAATTGCCAAGCCAATTTATTTTAGAAGATGGCAAAAACACCAAATTTATTATGAATAAAAAACGTAAAATAGCATTTTGCACACTTGGTTGCAAACTAAATTTTTCGGAAACATCAATGCTCGCACGCAAGTTTTTGGAAAATGATTTTGAACGTGTACCGCCAAATCAAATTGCCGACGTGTATGTTGTAAACACTTGCTCGGTAACCGAAAATGCCGATAAAAAATGTCGTCAGCTGCTTCGTAAACTTGCAAAACAAGCGCCACAGGCAATTATTGTCGCAACAGGATGTTATGCACAACTTAAACCACAAGAACTTGCTGAAATAGAAGGTGTTGATATTGTTGCGGGAGCAGATATGAAAGGAAATATTTTTGAATATGTAAATTCGATAAGCGAAAAGAAAAAAGCGAAAATTTTTTCGTGCGAAATAAATGAAACCAGCAGTTTTTTCAAAGCATTTTCGCTGGGCGACCGCACTCGTTCATTCTTAAAAGTGCAGGATGGTTGCGATTATAATTGCGCCTACTGCACAATTCCAATGGCACGCGGGAAAAGCAGAAATATTTCGATAGAAGAAGTGTGCAACGAAGCAAAAATCATTGCCGATTCGGGAGTAAAAGAAATAATAATTACAGGCGTAAATACAGGCGATTTTGGCAGAACCACAGGAGAATTATTTATTGATTTGCTGAAAAATCTTGAAAAAATCGAAGGCATCGAACGTTACAGAATATCGTCGATAGAACCCAATTTACTAACCGCTGAAATAATTGAATTTGTGCAAAATTCGACAAAATTTCTACCGCATTTTCATATTCCGTTACAATCGGGTTGCGATAAAATTCTTGCACTTATGCGCCGCCGATACAATACAAAATTATTTGCTCAACGCATAAATAACATTTACCAACTTATGCCGAATGCTTTTATTGGAATTGATGTAATAGTTGGATTCCCAAATGAAACCGATGATGATTTTGTAACAACTTATAATTTTTTGCAAGAAATAAATCCCGCATTTATTCACATTTTTCCGTATTCCGACAGAGCAAATACTGCAACATCAACGATGCAGGGAAAAATTGCAAATCACATAAAAACAGAGCGAGTAAATAAATTAAAAGATTTATGCGAAACGCTGCACCGCAATTTTTACAAAAACAATATCGGCAAAAAAGCAAATGTTTTATTTGAAGGCGCTCGGCATGGCGAAATGATGTCGGGATTTTCAGAAAATTATATTAAAATTGAAATACCTTATCAAAAAGATTTGGTAGGAAAAATTGTTGAAATTGAAATTACAGCAATAGTTGAGAACGGAAACGCAACAGGAATTATCAAGAACTGCAAATTATAAATTCATAGAAGTTAGAGAAGTTAAGAAGTTAGTTTGCTTTCCAAATCATCACAAACGCAGCGAAATAGCGCATAAATAATTGATTATAAATAACAAACTAATTATTAATTATTAATTTAAAAAAAGACATTCCGATTTTAAGAATGTCTTTTTAACTGTTAAAATTCCATCAAATTTACCAAGTTGTTTCTTCTTCTTTTTGTGGCTGTTTTTCATTTGACTTGGTGTCGGGTTTTACTTCGGGTGCAGGATAATTTCCCGAGCCGCCTACCGTTTTATACGCTGAATTTTGTGACGGACGTAAGCCGTTTTTTGCGTTCTGCGTATCAAGTTCAAATCCAAGCTCTTTACCTTTGTAAATTTCATAATTTTCCCAACTGAATATGCTGGCTTCGGGTGCAAATGTAAATGTCATCAATCCTGCTTTCATATCAATTTGCAGATATTTTGTAATAGCCGCTCCTTCGCCTTTGTCGGCGGCAAGGTTGATAAATCCGCAGTAATGAGCCTGTCCTTTGTCCATCAAAATCACGTGTTGTCCATTGCTTGAACCGTCAATTACCTCTTCGAGCATTAATATCACAGGAAAATTTGGATAATCAGGAACAAAAAAATGAGGCTCTAATTTCGTATATTCGTTTGCCTCGTTTATTGTCTGCGTCATAACTTCTTTTTTTGTAGTTATGTTTTGTACAGCAATTTTTTGAGTTTCTGAATTGATATAGACCTGATAACGCCCCGTAGCGTACATCATGTATCCATCGTAATTCGAATTAGACATTATTTTACCTTGTAATTCTTTTAAGGTAAATTTTACCGATTTACCGGCTGTTGCTTGTTGTGCTGATGTCAATGTTATTAACGAAAACATCATCATCGAAATAATAAAAAGTCTTTTCATAGTTTATATTTAAATATTTTTACTATACAAAAGTACAAATTATATGCCATAAATCGTATTTTAAAACATTTATTAACTTTGCAAAACGAAATTTCACGTATATTATGAATATATCAAACATAGAATTAGGCGATAAACCCGTTTTTTTAGCCCCGATGGAAGATGTTACCGACCCATCGTTTCGTTATATTTGCAAATATTTCGGCGCAGATATGATGTACACCGAATTTATTGCTGCCGACGGGCTTATTAGAGATGCCTCAAAATCGGTGGCAAAACTCAATATTTTCGATTACGAACGTCCTATCGGAATACAAATTTACGGACACGAAATAGCACCAATGGTTGAAGCCGCTAAACTTGCCGAACAAGCAAATCCGGATGTGATAGATATTAATTTCGGATGTCCTGTTCGCAAAATTGCTACTCGCGGCGCAGGTTCGGGAATGATGCAATTTCCCGATAAAATGATTGAAATGACTCGGCAAATTGTTAATGCCGTGAAAATTCCCGTAACCGTCAAAACACGTTTAGGTTGGGACGAAAACAATAAAATAATTGTAGAACTGTCGGAACGTTTACAGGATGTGGGAATTGCAGCAATAACAATTCACGGACGCACACGCTCGCAACTGTATAAAGGTGAAGCCGATTGGACTCTTATTGGCGAAGTTAAAAAAAATCAACGAATGTATATTCCCGTAATCGGAAACGGAGATATCGACAACGCCGCGAAAGCAAAAAAAATGTTTGACGATTACGGCGTTGATGCAATTATGGTTGGTAGAGCCACTTACGGACAACCATGGATTTTTAAAAGCATAAAACATTATATAAAAACCAACGAATTGCTTGCCGAGCCAACTGTTGCCGAACGTGTTGAAATTGCAAAAATTCATTTCAAAAAATCAATAGAAGTAAAAGGCGAACGTGTTGGTGTGCTTGAAATGCGCCGACATTTGAGTTGCTATTTTAAAGGTTTACCCGATTTTAAAGAAACCCGACTAAAACTTGTTACAACAAACGAACCCGAAAAAATTATCGAATTACTTAATTTTATAAATGAAAAATATAATTAATTAATAATTAATTACTACTGTCCGCTAAAAAATAAATAAGCGGGCATTTTGTATTTACCCGCTTAATGGTTATTTTTGTATTCAGAACAAAACAAAAAATA
>JAITPP010000014.1 GCA_031289385.1 Prevotellaceae bacterium
GTGTTGGACATTGCAAAGACAATAACAACAGTAAAAGTCAAATTACAGCAAAGTAAAGAAACGCTGACTAAAACAATGTTAATTACGCCAAAACACAAATCTATCGCTCTACTTTTTGACGAAAATTTTTGGGAGAAATTGTAGGGTGTCGCTTTGTCAAAGTCAGGAGTTTGTATTCAGTATTTCCGTATTCAGTATTCCGTAATTTCTACATTTCTTAATTTCTACATTCCTACATTAATCATTAATCACTAACCATTAATCACTAACCATTATCTAAGTATTTTATTCAACCTTTGCATTATTTGATTCAGCGCAGCCACATTCGGGCTTGTGCCTTGTATTACTATAATTTTCGTTACCTCTGTAATGAAATCAGATAACACTTTGAATAAATTTTCGCCTTTATTTTCAATCGTTATTCCATTTGCATTTGTCGTTATTGTTGTTTCGCTTATTTTCAATTCAATTTTATCAATTTCAGAATAACTTATTACTGCCAAATCTCTGTATTCGCCGCCCGATAAATCAACAATCAATACATAACTTCCTACCTTTGGTGTAATCAATAATTGTTCGTTTTCGTTGTTAATGACAGCACGCAATCGCACGTCGTTCATCAGCAATTCATCAATTTTCACTGTGCAGGTTGTGCCTGTTATTTTCTCTACCTGTGCGGGAAAAACTGTCGTTTGCTGCAACTTTTCCGTTCCTGCTATTCGTCTGATTTTTTCTTTTATTCCGCTGTATGTATCCATTTTTTATTATCTTTGTGAAAATTATATTGACATCATGAAACGTTTATTACTCATATTGCTATTTGTATTTGCAGGCATTGCTTGTTTTGCACAACGTGTTGTAAATTGCGATTTCACAAAAGAATATGGTTGTGAAATCGTAACAATTAATCTATTCGGTAATGTAAAAGTTGTAACAGACGAAAAAGAATTTGTAAACTTTCGAGTTCGCATCGCAAAAGAAGGCGAATGTTGCCCCGATTTGTTTGTAAAAACAGTAATCGACAATGCCGACGAATGTGGCGAATGGCATTTTGTTAAATCCGATAAAGATGCTCGTTTTTCGGTTATTTTTGTTGAAGAATTTGAAGATTTTACCATTCGTTTAGTTTCATCCAATCCCGGCAGCGCATACGAAGATTTTACATATTGATTTTTCATCCTATTTTCCTCCCAAGCGTTACCTTACGAATGCCGCCCGAACTGCTAAAACTTGTTTCGGTTGCCACTACATAATAATTTCCGTTTTTATTAGTATATTCGCTGTCCTGCAAATGCACCTTGTATGTTGGTTCTACGTAGGGAATCAGCCAACATGTGAAATTGCCTTCGTAGCCGTCATATACCCACAAATTATATTCGCTTTCGGCTACACGTTTCATGTCGGCTTCTTTTGTCGAACCCGATATTTTTTTTATGGTAGTACCTCCCTGTTGTCCGAATTTTTGGCTCTTTTTATCCCCATTTGGCAAGGTTACCGTTACTTCAACTTCAATTTTTTTGTCTTTTGCTTTAACATATTTCAAATCCGATTTTTCAATGTTTGCCGCAAAATCGAAAATCACAGGTTTGCTGTTTATTATTTCGCTGTACGGCGGGTGTATATGCAACACATCTTCTTTGAAGTATATGTTTGCTTTGGTTTCTTCCTGCACTTTTTTCAGTACATCAAGCGCCGTTGCTTTGAAAAAAACAAATTTGCTCCACGTGAAATCATAGTCGCATTTTACCGTGTAGTTTGTCGGCGTTTTGTTTTCTTTGTTTTGCTGGTTTACTTCGCCTACGACTTTTGTAAGCAGGCTTTTTAACGAGATACTTTTCAGTTCCACATCTTTTAACGATTTTCTGAATAAATACAGAGCATCTTCGCACTCTATTTTTATCGCAGAATCGTCCGTTGAAATGGCATTTACATACCCTTTAAATTCCAATAAAATATTGTCATCGTAGCCTAAATATATTTCTACGGCATCGCCTTCACTTATTTTATCTTCAACTTGTAATGACTTATTTATGTATGTGCCGGGAATAACAATAGTTGCCGTATCGGCTAAATTTTCAACCGATTTTTTAATTGTAACGCTGTCTAACGCCACAACTCTGTATTCGCCTATCATTATTTTATATTGCATTTCAAACGTCATATCATTTCATATCTTTTACAAGCAAGTCGAATTTGTCATCCGAATATGCTTTTATTGTGTACATTTGATTTTCAAGTCCTTTTGTAAAAGGAAATGAAAAATCTTCAATTGTTATTCTGAATATTCCAAACAGTGCAAGCAGCCGGCTTCTTATGTTTAGAGCCTGTCGCGCTTCGCACAGATTTTTAATTGTTCTCAAATTATTTTCAGGCAAGCGATTGCTATTACCAATCACAACTCCTGCAATATTAATTTCGTAATCATCCTGACTCCACAACTCCTTTACCGAACCGCGCCGAATGGTATCCTCGTTGGTTTTCGCAATATTGCGTTTTACGATAAGATTTTTGCATGTTACCGAAATCACAGGATCAAGCGGCAGCGGATACCAATATTCGTCCAAATCGGGTTCGGTTTCAAATTTTATTTTTACTTCATCAAAATGGAACTTGCCTAAAACGTGCTGGTGAAGTTCATCGTCATCAATTACACCCTGTGCTGTTTTAATATTTTGCAACATTTCATT
>JAITPP010000032.1 GCA_031289385.1 Prevotellaceae bacterium
TTCAAAAAATCGCGAAATTCCTGTTTAATAATAATTTCATGTTTGGGCAAGTCAATGGCTGTAACTGTGCCTTTTACAGTTGCAGGTATCCATTTGACAGCACACGATTGCAGCAAAACAATGCCGCACAGTACAATTAGAAAAATAATTTTTTGTTTCATAATTTTATAATTTTATTTTTGCTTTACTCAAAAAGCGATTAATAATAATTTGATTTTAAAAAATAAAAAACGTGGGACAAGTACTTATCGCTTATTGAGGTCTTCTACTACCCAGCCAAACAAATAAAACAATGCCCACGCAGCTGCGTGAGCGTTTTTGCTTTTTACTTGTTGGCTTTTGAAATGTAGAAGTTTCAATAAGCAAGATAAAGCTAACGCTTTTTATATAAAAATGTTGTCACACCTTGTGTGCAACATGTATTTTTCTTTTTTCACTTTTATGCCATAAGCAAACAATATTAATTGGTTAATATGTGCAAAAATAGCAATAAATTTTTAATTGCAAAAACAAATAATGAATAATTGTAAATTCTCTTTCCTAAATTTCTAAATTCTAAAATTCCTACATTTCTACATTTCTAAATTCCTACATTTTACATTATAAATAGATTTTTGTATTTTTGCAGAATGAAAGTTGTGATTTTTTATATATCGTTAGCATTTGTCGGCATTGCAAAACTGTTGCCTGTTAGGGTTTTGTATATATTTTCAGACATTGTTTTTTACATTATTTATTATGTTGTGCGTTATCGGCGCAAGATTGTTTACACAAATCTTAGCGACTCGTTTCCCGAAAAAACAGAGGCTGAAAAAAAAATAATTGCAAAAAAATTCTATCGCCATTTGGCTGATATTTTTATTGAATATATTATTTTATATAAAAGCAATGAAAAAAAAATGGCGAAACACTTGCAATTTATCAATACCCACTTAGTTACCGATGCCCTTGATGCAAAAAGAAATGTAGTGGTTGTTACAGGACATTATGGAAATTGGGAAATGTCGTGTTTTATTGCAAAATACATGAAAAATCATGGCGAAGTTATTGCTGTTTACAAGCGTTTGCACAATAAATATTGGGATAAATGGTTTCTAAAATTACGCAGCAAATTTGGCGCTACGCTTATAGAAATGCGCGATATTTTTCGACATTTAATATCAAATAAGTCTAAAAATATAAACTCAATAACTCTGCTTATTTCCGACCAACTTCCAAAACCGAATGAGATGAAATATTTTGTAAATTTTCTGAATCACGAAGGAACTGCTGTTTTTCTTGGTCCCGAGCGATTGTCGAAAGCCTTTGATTCTATTGTGTTTTACGCAACTGTGGAAAAAATAAAACGCGGTTGTTACGAAATAAATTTTATTCCGCTTTGCACAGAGCCGAATAAAACCGCCGAGCATGAAATAACAGATATGCACGTAAAATTTTTGGAAAAAATAATACAACAAACACCCGAATATTGGATGTGGACACACAAACGCTGGAAACGAACACAACAAAATGTATAAAATGAATACCGAAAATAACAACAATAATACACATTCCGATAACTTTGAAACCGAAGTTGCCGTTGTGATTTTAAATTGGAACGGACGAAAAATTTTAGAAGAATTTTTACCATCGGTAGTGAAAAATACAACTTGCAAAAATGCCAAAATTATAATTGCCGACAACGGCTCAACAGATGATTCGCTCGAATTTTTATCGCAAAAATATCCCGACTTAGAGCAAATAATTATTGATAAAAATTACGGTTTTGCCGAAGGTTATAATCGCGCATTAAAACATGTAAATGCAAAATATTTTGTATTGCTTAATTCGGATGTTGAAGTTACCGAAAATTGGCTTGAGCCTTTGGTTTCGCACCTCGATGCCAACGATAATGTTGCTGCGTGTATGCCTAAAATATTATCGTATCGGCAAAAAACGCATTTTGAATATGCAGGAGCAGCCGGCGGATTTATTGATAAATATGGCTATCCTTTTTGTCGCGGACGAATTTTAAATAATCTCGAAGCCGACGAAAACCAATACAACTCTCCTATCGCCGTGTTTTGGACAACAGGCGCGTGCATGATTATTCGTTCAAAAATTTATAAAGAACTCAACGGTTTCGACGAAACTTTTTTTGCACACATGGAAGAAATTGATTTGTGCTGGCGCATACAACACGCAGGATACGAGCTTGTTTGTATTCCGCAATCACAGGTTTTTCATCTTGGCGGCGGCACGCTCAACGCGGATAATCCTAAAAAAACTTATTTGAATTTTCGCAATAATTTATTTATGCTCGTGAAAAATTTACCTGAAAAAAAATTCAAACGAACAATATTAATACGCTTATTTTTAGATTCGTTATCGGCAGCAATATTTCTGATTTCCTTTAAGTTTGCGCATTTTGCGGCAGTTATAAAAGCGCATTTTCATTTTTACAAATCAATAAAAAAATTGAATAAAAAACGTAAAGATATTTTGGCGACATCCAAAGTTGCAGACGTACCGAATATTTATAAAAAATCAATAGTTCTAAAATTTTTCAAATCGAAAAAAAAATTGAAATTTTCGGATATAATTAAGTTATAAAGTTTTTAAAGTTCGTAAAGTTTTTAAAGTTATCAAGTTTTTTGTTCTACAAATTTCGTAATTCATAATTGATTTTGTAATTTCGTAATTCGTAATTGATTTTGTAATTGATTTTTTTACCAAAAAGTTCACAAAGGTTTTCACAAAGAACACAAAAAGTCGTTGGTATTCAGTATTTTGTAATTCGTAATTGATTTTAATCTGTGAATATCTGTTTTGAAATATGCAAGAAAGAGTTATAAAAAAGCTGCATAGCTTCAAAATATCAAATGCAACTTTGTTTAAATGTTAATACAATTAAAATTATATTGTTGTATTATTAAATAGTTTAATATTTTATAAATATATTTATATGTATTTGCTTACAAGTGTTTTTGTTTCCACCATGGTTTTTCATTTTGATTATTTTGCAATATCTGTTTTTTTTGTGATTGCTGTTTAGATACATATTTTTGCTTTGAAAAATATTTAATAAAATAAAATCCTGTACAGGGAATACCAAAGCTTATATATCTTCTTCCTGTTGGTGAAATACCAACTCTAAAAAATGGTATCCCAAAACTTATTCCAGCACCTCTTTTTGAAAGTGTTGTTCGG
>JAITPP010000036.1 GCA_031289385.1 Prevotellaceae bacterium
ATTCAAAAGCGTGTTTATCCATTTTGAAAGTTAAGAAACGAATAATACGCTCGTCGCGACGATACTGAATTTCGAGTTTTTTAATAAATTCACCTTCCGCTTTAAATTCGATAAGATGATAAAAACCTGTGGTTTTCTTTTGAATTGGGTAAGCCAACTTTTTCAAGCCCCAATCCTCCTCGTAATCGATTTCACCGCCGTTTTCGGCAATAAAATCACGAAATTTTTTAACTGTTTCCTTTACCTGACTTTCTGATAAAACGGGAGTTACAATGAAAACAGTTTCATAATGATTCAACATAATTTTTTGTTCTAAATTTAATATTATTAAATAATTTTTTAAAAATTTTGAGCCGCAAAGGTAATCAAAATTTGCGAATTTCAAAATATTATACAATGATTTTTCTGTTTTTTGTTGAATTATATCAATTTAAACTAAAAATAGTGCAGCCTCTGAACTGCTTTCGCTATTCTCGCAATGACAAAACAATTATATATTATTGAACTATTTTTGATTTTTTTTTTGAGATTGAAATTATACAAGGTCATTTTTTGAGATTTATTGCCGTTTTACTTACGACTAATAACTAACGGCTTACAACCAAACCACCTCTCATTTTTCCAAACTCCGCAAAAAATTATTTATAATCATTCTAAATAATTAATGAATTAATACTATCTTTGTGCCTAAATTGGCTAAACAATGAGATTATCAGAACTACAAACAGGCGAAAAATGTATAGTCGTAAAAATTATGCGGCGCAGTTCACGATTGCGTCAGCACAAAAATATCGAAGCAAATCATAAGCATAATTTGTTCGGACACCGCAGTTTGCATGATGCTTTTTGTAATCGTATTGCCGAAATGGGTTTTGTGCGCGGACAGGAAGTTGAAGTTATTCTTAACGCTCCGCTTAAAGATCCTGTTAAATACAAAGTTATGGGCTATGAAGTTTCGTTGCGCCGTAGCGAAGCCTCGCTTATTGAGGTTGTGCGCATAACTCACGACGACGAAAAGCCAATACAAGATACTTTTCATGGAATAATTACAGAAAACGAAAATCAGGAAATCTCTATAAATAAGCCTAATACGATAAGCGTTGCTCTTGTTGGAAATCCTAATTGCGGAAAATCAACATTATTTAATTTTGCAGCCAACGAACACGAACACGTTGGAAATTACGGCGGCGTTACGGTTGATGCAAAAGCAAGTTCGTTTGTGCAGGGCGATTATCATTTTAATATTTTTGATTTGCCCGGAACTTATTCGCTTACAGCATATACGCCCGAAGAAGTTTACGTGCGAAAACATATTGCCGAAAAAAAACCGGATGTTATTGTAAATGTAATTGATGCTTCCAATCTCGAACGAAATTTATATCTCACAACACAACTTATTGATATGAATGTGCGAGTTGTGATAGCGTTAAATATGTACGACGAGTTTTTGGCAAAAGGCAACGCGCTTGATTTTTATTCACTATCTAAAATGACAGGAATACCTATCGTGCCAACCGTAGCCCGCACAGGCAAAGGCGTGAAAGAACTTTTTGATGTTGTTGCAAAAGTTTATGAAGAATATGTTTCAATTGATTTTTTATCGCCCATTGATGAAAAAAATATGCCAATACACAAAACGGCGAAACACATACACATCAATCACGGAAAAGAAATTGAATATTCGATATCGAAAATAAAAGAAGAAATAGCAAAAAATGCAGATATACGAAAACATTATTCTACGCGGTTTTTATCAATAAAGTTATTGGAAAACGATAAAGAATCGAGAAATGTGATAAATAAACTGAACAATGCCGATACTATTTTTGAAATCAGAGATAAAGAAAGCGAACGAATAAAAACATTGTTAAACGAAGATGCCGAAACAGCAATAACAAATGCAAAATACGGATTTATTGCAGGTGCGTTGCGCGAAACACTAAAAGAAAATAACACGGAAACAACAGCAACCACAAAACTTTTGGATGCCTTTGTTACACATAAATTCTGGGGATTTCCGATTTTCATTCTTTTCGTTTGGCTGATGTTTGAGGCAACATTCAAATTAGGACAATATCCAATGAATTGGATTGAGGCGGGAGTAAGCACTTTGGGCAACTGGATTGACGGAATACTTAGCGACGGACCATTAAAAGATTTACTTATTGACGGAATTATAGGCGGTGTGGGAGGCGTAATAATATTTTTACCCAACATTCTTATACTTTATTTGTTTATCTCGTTTATGGAAGATTCGGGATATATGGC
The DNA here is from genome assembly GCA_031289385.1 of Prevotellaceae bacterium. GTDB lineage: Bacteria > Bacteroidota > Bacteroidia > Bacteroidales > UBA932 > JAIRKV01. The sequence goes on from JAITPP010000036.1 coordinate 2,269, forward strand.
TCGTGCAGCGTTTATTATGGATAAAATAATGCGCAAGGCAGGATTAAACGGAAAATCATTTATTCCGCTGATAATGGGCTTCGGATGCAGCGTTCCCGCCATTATGGCAGCACGAACAATAGAAAATCGAAGCAGTCGCATGATTACAATTCTTATAAATCCGCTGATTTCGTGCAGCGCTCGATTGCCTGTGTATATACTGCTTGTAAGCGCATTTTTCAAAAATAATGCAAGTCTTGTTTTTATCTCGATTTACGCATTAGGAATTTTCTTGGCTATTGTGGTGGCAAAAATTTTAAAACTGTTTTTCTTCAGAAAAGATGAAACGCCATTTGTGATGGAACTTCCGCCATATCGCATACCTACCGTAAAATCTACCGTCAGACACATGTGGGAAAAAGGACAGCAATATTTGCGAAAAATGGGAACAATAATATTAATTGCATCTATTGTTGTGTGGTTTTTGGGATATTTTCCACATAATATAACATATACGCAAAATTACGACGAACTGATAGAACAAACACAAACAACATACAGCGAAAAACTAACCGCACAAACCGATTCCGTAAATATTGTATCATTCCTGAATATCATATCATTATTGGCAGAAGGCGACTATAAAATAACTTCATACGAACTGAATAAAAAAATAGAACATCAGGAACAATCGTATATCGGACGCTGCGGAAAATTCATTGAACCCGTTATTCGCCCGCTCGGATTTAATTGGAAAATAGGCATAGCGCTTGTGTCGGGAGTAGCGGCAAAAGAAATTGTAGTGAGCACATTAAGCGTTCTTTACACAGGCGAATCGGAACATAACCACGACGATTTATCCGAGCGAATTAAAAACGATGCCGACAGAAACGGAAATCGCGTATTTACACCGCTGATAGCCCTAAGTTTGATGGTTTTCATATTATTATATTTTCCCTGCATAGCAACAATCACAGCCATAAGCAAAGAAAGCGGACGCTGGAAGTGGGGAATTTTTACAATATGCTACACAATTATGCTTGCATGGATAGTATCGTTTGCCGTATATCAAATAGGATTATTAATTACTTAACGTTATGTTTCAGTGGATTGTTGTAATATTAATAGGAATTGCCACGCTGGCATATATTGTTTTTAAAATTTACAAAAAGCACAACCACAAAAACAGCAGTTGCAACAACTGCGCCTATTCCGATAACTGCAAACTTAAAGAATTAAAAAATAAAAAATAATGATTAATGATTAATGGTTAGTGATTAATGATTAATGATTAATGGTTAATGATTAATGGTTAATGATTAATGGTTAATGGTTAATGATTAATGACGACTGAATACTCACGTTCAGACTAGGTTCTACCTCGTTTGTATTATTTTGTAGGTTCTACCTACATTTATTCATAAATTCTTTTATTGATTTTATGTTCTAATTTTGCAGGTAGAACCTGCTGAGATAGCACGAACGAGATAGAATCTCGTCCGAACAAAGAACAAAAAAACAAGAATTTAGAAAATCCATAAAGTTTTTTTAATCAAAAAAAATCTGTAAAAATCTGTTTTATCCATGTAATCCGCGTGCTTTTTAATAATCAATAATCAATAGTAAATAATCAATAGTAAATAGTAAATAATCAATAGTAAATAGTAAATAATCAATAATAAATAGTAAATAATAAATTGTAAATAAAATAATAAATAATTAATTTTGCCGAATAAATTTTAGAAAAAATGATAAGTTTTTGTGTTGCACTTGTAGTTTTGTTTGCAGGATATTTTATTTACGGCAAATTTGTAGAGCGTGTTTTCGGGATTGAAAAAA
>JAITPP010000068.1 GCA_031289385.1 Prevotellaceae bacterium
CAAATGTTCGTTCTTTTTTTACTCTTATTTTTGTGAGTACCCTTAGTAGCATCAAATTTTTCTTAACATTTTTTCCCTTATTCCTGTATTAAAATATTGAAAATAAGGGTAATTTGTGAATGGTTTTCTTTGCTACTAATGGAACTCCCAAAAATAAGGGTTAAAACAAATTTACAAATTTGGAACGAATATTTTTTAATTATTTTCAACAAAAATCGTAATTTGTAATTGTTTTTCATTTCTACATTTCTTAATTTCTACATTCCTACCATTTCTTAATTTCTACATTTCTACATTTCTTAATTTCTACATTCTACAAGCGGGTGAGCATTTGTAATTCTAAATACTTTTTGTTCTCCGCACTCTGTTTATTGGGTTTTTCACCATAGGGCGTTGCCCCCATGCTAAAATAATTTGCCCTTTCAGGGTGCTTAATTCGTAATTGTTTTTTATCTGCGTAATCTGCGTGCCTAATATCTGTCTCGTAATTCGTAATTAAAAAAAACGACTACTGACTTACAACTACTTCTTCAATCAAATCATCATCGGCAATATTGGGCAGTGTTATTTGCAAGTTGGGGGTGCGTTGCATTTCGCGTTTTATTGCAAACATTGCGCCTTCGTTACGCGCCCAGCTACGGCGTGCAATTCCGTTGTTTACGTCCCAGTGCAGCATCGATTTTATGCGTTGTTCGGCTTCGTTGCTACCGTCAATCATCATTCCGAAACCGCCGTTTATAACTTCGCCCCAGCCTACGCCGCCGCCGTTGTGCAGCGATACCCATGTTGCTCCGCGAAACGAATCGCCAATAACATTTTGCACTGCCATATCGGCGCAATATTTTGAGCCATCGTAAATATTTGAGGTTTCGCGAAATGGCGAGTCTGTTCCCGATACATCGTGATGATCGCGTCCGAGAACAATGGGCGCGGAAATGCGTCCTTCGCGAATCGCCTTGTTCATTTCAAGAGCAATGCGGGTGCGTCCTTCGGAATCGGCATAAAGTATGCGTGCCTGCGAGCCTACAACAAGATTGTTGCGTTGCGCCTCTTTTATCCAATGCAGATTATCGGCAAGTTGAGATTTAATTTCGGCGGGCGAATGGGCAAGCATATCTTCAAGAACTTTGGCGGCAATGGTGTCGGTTTCAGCCAAATCGTCGGGGCAATTTGATGTGCATACCCAGCGGTAAGGTCCAAATCCGTAATCGAAAAAATATGGTCCTAAAATATCTTGAACGTAAGAATTATAAATAAAATCGCCGTTAGGTTTAAAAATATCGGCTTTTGCGCGTCCGCTTTCCAATAAAAAGGCGTTTCCGTAATCGAAAAAGTACATTCCGTTTTTTGTGAGCGTGTTGATTGCCGCTACTTGTCGGCGCAACGATTCTTGCACTGCCGATTTAAATTTTTCGGGATTTTCAGCCATCATTTTATTCGATTCTGCAAGCGAAAATCCTGCGGGATAATATCCTCCCGCCCAAGCATTGTGCAACGATGTTTGGTCTGAACCGATATTAATTTTAATTTCATCGTGAGCCAAGCGTTCCCAAAGTTCAACAACATTTCCCTGATATGCAATTGATACGGCTTGTTTGTCGGCAACCGCTTTGCGTATTCGCGAAATCAACAAATCCAAATTGTCGAAAACTTCGTTTACCCAGCCTTGTTCGTATCGTTTTTGCACTACTTTGGGATTTATTTCGGCAATTACGCCAACAAGCCCCGCCACAACGGCAGCCTTAGCCTGCGCTCCCGACATTCCGCCCAAACCTGCCGAAACAAAAATTTTTCCGCGTATATCTTCGTTGTCTTTGCAAATTCGCCGCGCTGCATTCATTACCGTAATTGTTGTTCCATGCACAATTCCCTGTGGTCCGATATACATAAACGAGCCGGCTGTCATTTGTCCGTATTGCGAAACTCCGAGAGCGTTAAATCGTTCCCAATGTTCGGGCGACGAGTAATTCGGTATTACCATTCCGTTGGTAACAACAACACGCGGAGCATTTTTATGCGATGGAAACAATCCCATAGGATGCCCCGAATACAACACCAGAGTTTGCTCATCAGTCATAGTTGCAAGATATTTCATTGTAAGAAGATATTGCGCCCAGTTTTGAAAAATTGCGCCGTTGCCTCCGTATATAATAAGTTCGTGAGGATGTTGAGCCACAGCATTATCGAGGTTATTGCTGAGCATAAACATTATTGCCGCCGCTTGTACCGATTTGTGCGGAAAATCGTAAATACTTCGCGCCGAAATTTCGTAATCGGGGCGAAAACGATACATATAAATTCTGCCGTAACGTTGCAATTCTTCATAAAATTCTTTTGCAAGCACAGCGTGATGCTGAGGCTCGAAATACCGCAAAGCGTTGCGTATTGCCAACTTTTTCTCATCTTTTGTAAGAATATCTTTGCGTTTTGGAGCATGATTTATATTCTTGTCAAAAGGCTTATTAGCAGGTAATTCAGCAGGTATTCCTTGTAAAATAGTTTCTTTAAAATTCATGGCTTTATTGATGTTTTTTACAAAGATAGTAAAAAAATAATGATTAGAGATTAATGATTAATTAAATTAATTTGATTAATGTGATTAATGTGATAATAATGGTTAGCGGTTAGTGATTAATGGTTAATATGTTAATGGTTAATATGATAATTTGATTAATAAAATATATTGTTCATTTATAGAATGAAAATAAATATTTCAAATATCAATATATCTTAACAATTAACTTGCTTAATTTTTAACCACAAAATTATATCACAACATTAACAATCTTACCCACAACAACAATAACTTTTTTAGGCGGTTTGCCGTCGAGCCATTTTTGGGCGGTGGTGTCGGATAGAATTGCGGCTTCAATTTGCTTTGCATCCATTGCCAGCGGAAGTTCTTTTTTGAATCGCACTTTTCCGTTGAACGATACGGGATATTCAAACGTGTTTTCAATCAAAAAGGCTTCGTTGTATTTTGGAAATTCGGCATCGCATACGCTTGTTGTATGTCCCAGCAAATGCCATATTTCTTCTGTAATATGCGGCGCAAAAGGCGAAAGCAGCGTTACAAGCGGCTCAAGAATTTCGCGTTTATTGCATTTTAGCGTAAACAGTTCGTTCACACAAATCATAAATGCCGAAACTGATGTGTTAAACGAAAAGTTTTCAATATCGGATTGTACTTTTTTTATGGTTTTGTGCAGACATTTTATTTCTTGTTGATTTGCCTGTTCGTTGGTGATATTGAAATTGCCGTCTTTATCGAAAAACAAACTCCAGAATTTGCGCAAAAAGCGATGAACGCCGTCAATTCCGTTTGTATCCCAAGGTTTTGACTGTTCTATTGGTCCCAAAAACATTTCGTACATTCGCAAAGTGTCTGCGCCGTAACTTTCTACAATCACATCGGGATTTACTACGTTGTACATTGATTTGCTCATCTTTTCAACAGCATATCCGCAAATATATTTTCCGTCTTCGAGTATAAATTCCGCATTTTTGAAATCGGGCATCCAATTTTTAAATTTTTCTGTATCCAAAATATCATTTTTTACGATATTAACATCAACATGAATTTCAGTTGTTTCATAGTTATCTTTCAATCCTAACGAAACATATTTGTTTGTGCCTTTTACGCGATATACAAAATTGCTGCGTCCCTGTATCATTCCTTGATTTATCAGTTTTTTGAAAGGTTCATCTTCGATAATCAAATCTAAATCGAATAAAAATTTATTCCAAAAACGGCTATAAATCAAATGTCCTGTGGCGTGTTCCGTTCCGCCTACATATAAATCGACGTTGCGCCAGTATTTATTTGCTTGGGCTGAAACGAGAGCCGTGTTGTTGTGCGCATCCATATATCGCAAATAGTATGCCGACGAGCCTGCAAATCCGGGCATTGTGTTAAGTTCCAAAGGATAGCCGTCGTCGGTTTGCCAGTTTTTTGCGCGTCCCAGAGGTGGCTCGCCGTTTTCGGTTGGCAAAAATTTATCTATTTCGGGAAGTTCAAGCGGAAGTTTTTCTTCGTCGAGGACGTATGGCGTTTCTTCTTTGTAATAAACAGGAAAAGGCTCGCCCCAATATCGCTGCCGACTGAAAATCGCATCTCGCAAACGATAATTTATTTTTCGTTGTCCGATATTTTTTTCTTCTATATATTTTTTTGTTGTTTCGATGGCTTGCTTTACGGTAAGTCCATTTAGAAATCCTGAATTTATCATAATTCCGTCTTTGGCATCAAAACTTTCGTTGCTCACATCGCAGCCTTCGATAAGAGGAATTACGGGCAAACCGAAATGTTTTGCAAAAGCATAATCGCGGCTGTCGTGCGCGGGAACTGCCATAATCGAGCCTGTGCCGTATCCCGAAAGTACATAATCGCTAATCCATACGGGAATTTTTTCGCCGTTTACGGGATTTATTGCATACGCGCCTGTGAAAACTCCTGTAACGCTTCTGTCGGCAATGCGTTCGCGCTCGGTACGGCGTTTGGTGCGTTCAATATATTCGGTAACTTCTTGTTTCTGTTCTGTTTTTGTTAGTTTTTCTACATATTCGCTTTCGGGCGCAAGCACCATAAATGTTACGCCAAAAATTGTATCGGCGCGGGTGGTAAAAACTGTAATTTCGATATCCGAATCGGCAATTTTGAATTTAACTTCTGCGCCTTCGCTGCGTCCTATCCAGTTGCGTTGAGTTTCTTTAAGACTTTCACTCCAATCAAGTTTTTCCAAATCGGCAAGCAAACGATGTGCATACGCCGAAACGCGCAAATTCCACTGCCGCATTACTTTTTGTTCGACAGGATATCCGCCGCGAATTGACAAGCCTTCGCTCACTTCGTCGTTTGCAAGAACAGTGCCGAGTGCCGAACACCAATTAACCATTGTGTCGGCTAAATATGCTATGCGATAATTCAAAAGAATTTCCTGCTGCTCTTTTTCGGTTTTCGAGTTCCATTCGGCGGCTGTGAAATGCAGCGGTTTGTTGCAAGCCAAATCTAAATCTTTTGTTCCCTGTTGCGAAAAAACTTCAACAAGTTCGCTAATCGGACGCGCTTGCTGCGCCTGATTGCAATAATACGAGTTAAACATTTGTATGAAAGCCCATTGTGTCCATTTATAATATTCGGGATTGCAGGTGCGCACTTCTCTGTCCCAATCGAAACAAAATCCGATTTTATCTAATTGACGGCGATAACGGTTTATATTTGTTTCGGTTGTTATTGCAGGATGCTGTCCTGTTTGTATTGCATATTGTTCGGCAGGTAATCCGTAAGCATCGTAGCCCATTGGATGCAAAACATTGAATCCGCACAAGCGTTTATATCTGCTGAAAATATCCGAAGCAATATATCCCAGCGGATGTCCAACATGCAACCCTGCGCCCGAAGGATAAGGAAACATATCAAGAACATAAAATTTTGGTTTACTGTTTATTACAATCTTATAGATTTTGTTTTCAGCCCAATATTTTTGCCATTTTTGTTCGATTTCGCGAAAATTATATTCCATATTTATACGTTGTTATTTAATAAAATTCGCGCAAAGATATGAAAAATAGTTGTAAGTTGTAAGTGATAAGTCGTAAGTCGTTGGTATTTAGTCATTAGTCGTTAGTTAAAAGTTAATTGTGATTGCTAAAAATGCAATTTTTTTATATCAAAATCTTCACAATTAACTTCTCTAACTTCTTAACTTCTCTTAACTTCTTAACTTCTTCCGTTATTTTTTAACACGAAACGACGATGCATAAGTTCCAACAATACATAATACCGCGCAAATTGTGAATGTGATATGAAAACTTTTCATAAAATCGGTGTGCAGTTCGGGCATTATTACTTTGTTTCCTAATGTCAGTGATATTGCCATTGTTGCAATTCCCATGCTGAATGCTTGTCCTGTAAGGCGCATCGTTCCCATTGTTGCCGATGCTTGTCCGTAATATTTTTTATCAACCGAACTCATTATTATGTTTGAGTTTGGCGATGAAAAAAGTCCGAATCCAAATCCCAGCAAAAACAGCAGCGCAACAATGAAAAGCATTGATGTGGTTGTGCTAACAAAAATCAATCCTGCCAAGCCTGCAACAATAATTCCCATTCCCAGCGTTGCAAGAGTCGATGGATTGTGTTTGTCCGACAATCGTCCTGCATAAAGTGATATTACGCATTGAACGCAAGCCTGAACGATAAGAACCAATCCTGCATCTTGCGGCGAAAATCCGCGAATATATTGCAAATACAGACTAAGCATAAATGCAACTGCCGACGTGCAGGCATAATTTATAAGAGCCGAAAGGCATGATAATCCGAAAACTTTATTTCCCGAAAAAATGCGAACGTTAAAAACAGGTTGTGCGTATCGTAATTCGTATAATACGAAAAGAATAAAGCAAATAATTCCTGCCGCTAAAACTATGAATCCGAAAGGCTCGGACAGTTTTGAAAATCCGAATATAAGTCCGAATAATCCTAATGCGTAAATCGTCGAGCCGAGATAATCGAAATGTTCGCCTTTTGATTCTATCCATTCTTGTTTTAATATTACTGTTGAGGATATTGCGATAATAAACCCCAAAAATCCTACAATATAAAAAAGGCTTTGCCATCCGAAATTGTGAGTAATTATTCCGCCCAAAAATGGTCCCGATGCCAAAGCAAAATATACAACCGCCGTATTTATTCCTATTGCTTTTCCTCTGTGCTGAGGCGGAAAAACAGAAACAAGAATTGCCATGCTCGTTCCGAACATCATTGCGCATCCTAATCCCGATAATGCTCGCATCGCAATAAGCATTGTTGCCGACGACGATAATCCGCATAAAAACGTGGAAATACCGAAGACTGCAAGTCCCGAAATAAATATTTTTTTGCGTCCCCATAAATCGGCTAAACGAGCAAAAGGCACTTGAAAAATTGCTGTTGTGATAAGGTAAATTGTGGCTATCCAACTTTGCGATACTGCTCCCATCGAAAACGCTTTGCCTATTTGCGGCAGCGACAGATTTATTGCCGAGCCCATAAACGGAACAAGAAATGATGCCAAACAAAGTATCAAAAGAGCCGAGTTTTTATTAATCTTTTTTTGCATAATCTTTTATTTTTGTTTAATTGTTTAATTGTTTAGTTGTTGATTTGTTTTTTGTTTAATTGCTGATTTGTTTAATTGTTGATTTGCTTTTGTTTAATTGTTGATTTGTTTAATTGTTGATTTGTTTAATTGTTGATTTGTTGATTTGTTTTTGTTTAATTGAAAAAGCACGCAGATTACGCAGATGATACGGATTTACGCAGATTTTCTTTGATTTTCTAATCTTTATAAACTTGACAAACTTTAAAAACTTTATGAACTTTATGAACTTTATAAACTTTATAAACTTTACGAACTTTATAAACTTTAAAAACTTTCTAACTTCTATGTTCTGAATGATAAAATCTGTCTAAAAAGTTTTTATCGTTGCAATTACAAAATATAAATTTGTTGTATTTGATTTGATATTTTTACTTTTTAGACAGATTATTTTGATTTGTTATGCCTGAACAAAGTGTTTTTTTGAATGTCGTTGATAGCGTTATTTAGCGTAATTCACCGATCTCACTTCACGTATTACGGTTATTTTCACCTGCCCCGGATAAGTCATTTCTTCCTGAATTTTATGGGCTATGTCTGCCGAAAGTTTTTCTGCATCCTGATCGTTAATTTTTTCACTTCCTACAATAACTCTCAGTTCGCGTCCTGCCTGTATGGCAAATGTTTTTGTAACTCCCGGATACGACAACGCCAATTCTTCCATTTCTTTCAATCGTTTTATATACGATTCTACAACTTCGCGGCGTGCGCCGGGGCGTGCGCCCGAAATTGCATCGCATACCTGAACTATCGGAGCAATAAGGCTTGTCATTTCAACTTCGTCGTGGTGAGCGCCTATTGCGTTTGAAACTTCGGGGCGTTCTTTATATTTTTCGGCGAGTTTCATACCAAAAATTGCGTGCGGCAATTCGGGTTCATCGTCGGGAACTTTGCCAATGTCGTGTAAAAGTCCTGCGCGTTTTGCAAGTTTTACGTTTAAGCCGAGTTCGGCAGCCATTATGGCGCAAAGGTTTGCTGTTTCGCGCGAGTGTTGCAAAAGATTTTGTCCATACGACGAGCGGTATTTCATTCTTCCTATCATGCGTATTAATTCGGAGTGTAATCCATGAATACCCAAGTCGATAGCGGTACGTTTTCCTACTTCTATAATTTCATCTTCAACTTGTTTTTGAACTTTCGCAACGATTTCTTCGATGCGTGCGGGATGAATTCGTCCATCGGTTACAAGTTGGTGTAAAGCCAATCGTGCAACTTCGCGGCGCACGGGGTCGAAACCCGACAGAATAATGGCTTCGGGAGTATCATCAACTACAATTTCAATTCCTGTTGCTGCTTCGAGTGCGCGAATGTTTCGTCCTTCTCTGCCGATTATTCGTCCTTTTACTTCATCATTTTCGATATTAAAAACTGTTACTGAATTTTCTACAACTGTTTCGGTAGCAACTCGTTGTATCGTTTGCAGTACAATTCGTTTTGCTTCTTTGCCTGATGTCATTTTTGCTTCGTCAATTACTTCGTTTATGTATGCTTCGGCTTGTGTTTTTGCTTCGGCTTTCAACGATTCTACGAGCATATTTTTTGCTTCTTCGCCCGACATTCCTGCTATTGTTTCAAGTTTTTCTACTTGTTGTTTATGAAGTTTATCACATTCGTTATTACGTTTTTCGAGTAAATCCATTTGTGCCGATAAGTTGGTTTTTATGGCATCAATTTCTTTTTGTTTACGCTGAACTTCTCCCAATTGTTGATTTATTGATGTTTCACGTTGTTTTGCTTTATTTTCAGCTTGTTGCATTCGCAGACTGTGTTCGTTTACTTTTCTGTCGTAGTCTGCTTTTAGTTGCATAAATTTTTCTTTTGCCTGTAATTCTTTTTCTTTTCGTATAGTCTCAGCTTCGGCTTGCGCTTCTTTCACAGCAATTTTTGCGTCTTTTGAAATGCGTTTTCTTTTGTTGTTAAGTGCAGCCATCATTATAAACCATGATGCAACTAAACCAACTATAACCGCCGCTATACCAAATATTATTTCTTTATCCATTTCTGTTATATTTTTATTGTTTTTTGTTTTTTGTTTTTGTTACTTTTGTTATGTTTCTTTTGTTCATTTTTTGTTTTTAAAATAAAAATCCCGCAAAATTGCTAATAATTGTCGATAACCCTGATAATTTATGGGCGGAGCCACCGGATTAATCGCAAACGTCCATCGGTATTGAAATCAATACTCACTTTCAAAAGAAAGCTACAAGGCCTGTTTTTGAACACCCGAGTTAAACTCCTTTAATTTCTTAATGTTGAGTTTCGCAAATTTAGCAACAATGCGGGATAAATTATTGTTTTTTATTCAAAGACCGTTTTATTTTTGTTCGTGGAGTTGCAAATAATCGTCAATTTCCACTTCCAATTCCTTTAATTGCATAGTCTGCAAATCATTATTTTCCATCACATCAAGCAACTTTACTACAAAATCCAATATTGCAACCGACAAAGCATCTTGCGCATCTCTCCCTGCATACTTTTGTCTGTAAGACTTTACTTTGTCATCTATTAAATTAGCCGCTTTTCGTATTCTTTCTTCATTCTCTCGTTTAATTCTGAAAGGAATTTTTCGTTCTGCAATATTTAGATGAATTCTAAATTTCTCATTATCTTTTGCAGTTACGTTGTCGTCCTTTACTGTTAGCTCGTCCATCATATTTAATTTAATTATTTAGCATTGCTATACATTTTTCTATTTCCCGCACAATTCTTCCAATTCGTTGCTTTGCCTCTTGTTTTTCTGCGCTTGCCGCCGTAAAAGCATTAGCAAGTTGCAAAGTTTCGATTCTTTTTTCCAATTCTTTTATTCTATCGTTTTTCGTTTTTATAATTGCTTGCAGTTCGCTATTTTCTTTAAACATAGCCTCCTTTTCCGAATTCGCCGTTTCGTAAAGAGACATTAATCTTTTAATCTTCTTTTTTAATTCTGTAAGCATTTACACCGAATAAACAATTATTTTCCATAGTGCAAATGTAAATGTTTTTTTTTAGATTTTCAAAATTTAATCTTATTTTTGCAATAATATTTTTATTTTGTTAATTATTTTTATTTATTTATACCTTAGATGAGATTAAAAAAAATACTACTGTTGCTTGCATTGAATATATTTATATACAATGCGTTTGCTCAAAATAAACTGATAAATCCGCTTGATGGTAAGTTACTGCTTTCGGCAAATTACGGAGAATTACGTTCTATGCACTTTCATTCGGGCGTAGATTTAAAAGTTGGCGGTGTGCCGGGCGCAAAAATTTATGCCGTTGACGATGCTTATGTGTATCGATTATCTGTAAGTCCTTCCGGATACGGAAATGGCGTATATCTCAAACACAGCAACGGAAATATATCTGTGTACGGGCATTTGCATCAATTCGGCGCAACGCTTGCAAAATTCATAAAAGCCGAACAATACAAACGCAATAGTTTTGTGATTGATACAACATTCAGCGAGCCTGTGTTTACCGTGAAACGCGGCGAAATAATAGGTTTTGCGGGAAACAGCGGCTCATCTTTCGGTGCACATCTTCACTTCGAAATTCGCGACAGTTTGAATGTTCCGCTAAATCCGATAGCGAAATTTTACAACGTAGCCGATAAAACTCCACCCACAATAAAATCATTGACAGTATTCACTTTCGACGATTTGGAAAATGTGCGTTTTACGCGAACGGTGAAAGATATTTTGCTGAAAAATGTAAAAGGGAAACATAATATTTCAGAAACAATAGAAATAGAATCGCCCGCATTTTTCGGCGTTGAGGCTTTTGATAATGTTGATGAAACTTACAATAAATTAGGTGTTCGCAAAATTGCTGTAACGCTTGATAATGCTGAGATTTTTAGTTGTTATTTGGATTCTATTGGATTTGAAAAAGACCGATATATAAATTCATTTCAGGCGTATAATTTGTTGTTAAACGAAAATCGTAATGTAATGAAAACATACATTGAACGGGGAAACAAACTGAACAAATATCAAAACGTTGTAAACAGTGGTATTGTTGAGATTAGCGATAGTTTAACACATAAAATTTCGATAACGCTTGAAGATGATTACAAAAACAAAAGTATTCTGAATTTTAATGTGAAAGCAAAGAAAAAATCTGCCGAAAATTATATTTCAACCGCCGACAAAAAAGGCAGGCGTATAGCGTGGAACACAGGCGACACAATAATTTACAGCGGAGCATGTATAATCGTTCAGCCCGAAACTTTTTACGATAATGCTTATATCGAATTTGAAAAATCGGATACTGTAATTACCGATTTTTCGTCGGTTTATTCTGTAAATTTAAATTCGATGCCCTTGCACAAATCATTGGATATTATTGTGAAAGCAAAGGTTGCCGAAAAATTGCGCGATAAAATTATGCTCGGCGGACTTCGTAACGGCAAAATTTTTGCTGTGGATGCTCAATATTTAATGGGTTTTGCAAAAGCAAAAATATCATCGTCGGCAAATTATTTTGTAACCGTTGATACCGTTAGCCCGCGCATAACGCCAAAATTCAAAGACGGCGCAGATTTGCGAAAACAAACAAACTTGAAAATAACAATCGCCGACAATCTTTCGGGAATACAAAAATACGCAGGATATATCGACGACAAATGGGCGCTATTCGAGTACGATGCAAAAAACAATTTACTAACATACACCTTCGATTCGGAACATATCGCGCGAAACAAAAAACACACTCTTAAACTCATTGTAAGCGACAAAAAAAACAACACCGCAGTTTTTGAAAGTAGTTTTTTGTGGTGATTTTTTTTAGTTTGTCAAGTTATCAAGTTTGTCAAGTTATCAAGTGTTTCAAGAATATTGGTTGCGGTAAATGCTTATTAATATAAACATACATATATTTATTTTTATTCTTTACTGTTTTCATAAAATTTTTGTAACTGTTTTTGCAGCAATTCTTTTGGTATCAATTGGCGCTTATATTTTGCTATCATCGTGGGACTTAAACTACGGCTTAACGCATATTCAACAACTTCGCTATCGGCACTTTTACATAGTAATATGCCAATACTTGGATTTTCATTTTCTCGTTTTACATCCCTGTCTAAGGCTTCCAAATAAAAATCAAGTTGTCCTAAATATTCGGGTTTGAACGACGTGGATTTGAGTTCTATTGCAATCAGGCATTGTAATCCTCTATGGAAAAACAATAAGTCAATTCGGTAATCGTGCATACCCACTTGAATACGATATTCTTCTTCCATAAAAATAAAATCTTTACCCAAATCAAGTATAAAACGTTTCATTTGGGCTATCAATCCTTTTTGCAATGTTTTTTCGGAATGGGTATCAGGAAGATTCAGATAATCGACTAAATAACTATCCTTGAATAATTGAGGAGCGTCGGGGTATTTTTCTTTTAACACCAACGATTGATTATTATTACCCAACAATGTACGTTCATAAATACCCGCCTCTATCTGCCTTTCCAATTCTGATGCTTTCAATCTTTCTTTGTAACACAAATAAATATAAAAGGCATTTTCTGCCAAATTAGTGTTATGTTAAGTCTAAAATGTCAAAAATATAAGTTACAAATATTTTACAATCAATAAATTAAAAATTCTATTTCATTGTTAACTTAACATTAGTGCATCCTGAAAGTATTTTTAGATGCGATGTCCAATTGATTAAAGAGAGAAAGGCAAGGATTTTATTCTCTGCTCGAAATTGTGGGGTTTGAAACACCACAATTTCAGAAGTTTTATTCTCAATCATTTGAATTTGTGGTGGCAAAAAAACCACAAATTCAGGTTGGCAATATGTATCATAGAATTGAACCATGCGATAGATAGCTCTTCTGTCGTAGCCTTTAAGCGTTGCATCAGCCTGTTTCAAAAATGTTGCTAACATATCCACAATTTTGCTGCCCCATTTGGCAAAACGTAATTTTTCGGATACATAACGCCCTACTTCCCAATTGCTTATAATTAATTCATTATTTACAGCCTGAAATGCCCGATTTCTACGAAATTCAATCAACGAGCGAATTTCTTCAAACTGAGATTCATAATTTGATTCTTCCATCTGATTCATAGTTTTCTTTTTTATCTAAAAAAATAAAATTTAGGCAAAGATAATAATTATATTTCTGTTTTGTCCAACAGGGATAAGCAAAGTTCACAAACAAAACCTATTTGTATATAAACGGTTTATTTTAAGTTTTTTGTTGAATTGCGACATCTAAAAACATAAAAATAGAAATAATATTTTAACCAAATCATTGTGCGTTTTGCAAAAAAAACATTACAGATTTTGCATCTAAAATATCAATAAAACATATTTTTTTATCTGTGAAAATCTGTTTTATCTGCGCACTTTTTTATTGATAATCGAAATATTTAAAACCTATCGCTCTCCAAATAATATATTGATTAATTGACTGTTGAATGTAAATAAAACAACCAAACAAAAACAAAAAACCATACAAAGAAAATATGATTTGCGTTTAGAACAAACAGGTTTTTTCAATTCGTCTTTTTCAATTTTAATCCATTTATATCTGACAAAAATGTAAATTTTATAAACAAGCAATCCGATTAATACGCCCACTATCATACCTGCAAACACATCTCTGATAAAATGAACGCCCAAATAAACTCGTGAATAAGCATTTACAACAGCGAAAAAAATAATCATTACACTGAAAATTTTATTTCTAAAAATCAAAATCATTAAAGTTGCAAATCCGAATGTATTGGCTGCATGTCCTGAAACAAATCCATAAAGCCCTCCACGATAACCCATTACTATCTTCACCTGCGCCATAAAATCGGGATGATGAGTTGGGCGGAGTTGCTGAAAAAGCGGTTTCATTATACTTGATGAAATTTGATCGCACAAACAAATCACTAATGTAATAGATAAAATTACACAAACACTTTCTTTCCAGTTTTTACGGTGAACCAATACTGCCAAAAAACAAAAATAAAAAAAAAGCCATATCCATTTATACGAAACCAAATAAAAAAAATTATCTAAAAACACGTATTTACTTCCGTTTAAGGAATAAAAAATATCATCCCAAAATAAAAATTCCTGCATGAGCATAAGTAATTTAGGCGATAATTTATATGCAATATTTATTGAAAATTTGTGTCGTCTTCAAAAATTTTGCAACAACAGTTAAAGCAGAATAGCATCGGTTGGCAACACTCGCATCGGGTTTGCCGCGTTTGTTTTTGTTATAAAATATTGGCATAATGAAATGTTTTAATATTTGTTTGAAATATGTTATTCGAAAAGTGCTGCAAAAATAATCGCCGAGATGCGCCAAACGGCAAAGAAAAAACAAAAAACAAAACTTGAATCGCCGATAAAATTCTGTTGTTTGAAAATTTGATATGATAGTTATTTGAAAAATATTTTGTACATTTCGCGCGCGTTGCGTAGAAATGTACATCATGTAAGGTGTGTGTGTGTGTGTGTTAGCAAAATTTTTCATTCTGCCAAATATTTCTGTGATTTTAACATTTATCGCACACATAATTAATTTATGTTTTTACTAAATTTAGTTTATGTTTTTATATATTATAACAATCACAAAAGTATAATAAAGTTTTTAATTCACCAATAAAAATAAAAAAATAATAAGATTTTTGCTTGTAGTTTTACATAAATTTATAACTTTGAAGCCGTTTTAAATAAGTATAAGACATTTTTAAGGTATAAAAACAAGCATCAAACATAAAGCAGAAAAGAAAAACAGGAAGTTATAAAGCAATTACGAATTACAAAATTACGAATTACGACGCACACAGAAAATCTTTATGAACTTGAAAAATTTTATAAACTTGAAAAACTTTATAAACTTTATGAACTTGAAAAACTTTATGAACTTTATGAACTTGAAAAACTTTATAAACTTTATAAACTTGAAAAACTTTATAAGCTAAAACAAATTATTAATAAACTAAAATAAATACATCACTCATGAGAGTTTATCAGACAGAAGAAATCAGGAACATCGTGTTACTCGGAAATTCGGGAGCAGGTAAAACAACCCTTGCCGAGGCAATGATGTTCGACGGTAAAGTCATCGACCGTCGTGGGACGGTTGATGCCAAAAACACAGTATCGGACAGCACCGAAATCGAACAAATTTATCAACGTTCGATATATTCAAGCGTGTTGTTTACCGAATACAATGACAAAAAAATAAATTTAATCGATTCGCCGGGATCTGACGATTTTTCGGGCGGAACGTTTGCTGCGTTCAAAGTTGCCGACACAGGCATAATGGTGATTAACGCTCAAAACGGCGTTGAAGTTGGCACAGAAATTTTTGCCCGATATGCCGAAAGACACGAAAAACCAATTATTATCGCCGTAAATTATTTAGACCACGAAAAAACAAATTGGGAAAACACGTTCGATTCGCTAAAACAAACATTCGGCAGCAAACTTACGCTGGTTCAGTATCCTGTAAATCCGGGCAACGGATTTAACGAAATCGTAGATGTGCTGTTGATGAAATTATTCCGTTTTAAAGACGATAACGGAACATTTGAAGCCGTAGAAATTCCGGCAAGCGAAATCGACAGAGCCAAAGAACTGAATGCCGCGCTTATAGAATCGGCAGCCGAAAACGACGAAAGTTTAATGGAACTTTTCTTTGAAAAAGGCGTTCTTACCGAAGATGAAATTCGTAAAGGATTACGCGCAGGGCTTAAAACACGCGGCGTGATTCCAATTTTCTGCACAGCAGCAAAAAAAGATATTGGAACAAAACGATTGTTGGAATTTATTATCAACGTAGCACCAAAACCCAACGAATCGCGCGAATACAAAACCAAAGAAAACGAAGTAATTCCGTGCGACTCGAAAGGCTCGCCATCGCTGTTCATATTTAAAACGGCGGTAGAACAACATCTCGGCGAAGTTTCGTATTTCCGCGTAATGTCGGGAAAAATTACCGAAAGCATGGATTTGATAAACGCTAGCAACGATACCAAAGAACGTATTTCGGCATTGTATGCGGTGGCAGGTAAAAAACGCGAAAAAGTTACCGAAATGGTTGCAGGAGATATAGGATGCACGGTGAAACTGAAATCGTCGCGCCGCGACCAAACCCTCAACGGCGACGGCAAAAGATGGCAATTCCTGCCCATAAAATATCCCGACCCGAAATTCCGTACAGCAATAAAAGCAAAAGACCAAAAAGATGACGAAAAACTCGGCGAAATATTAAACCGCACACACATGGAAGACCCTACAATTATTGTAGAATATTCAAAAGAACTGAAACAAATAATACTGAGCGGACAAGGCGAACATCATATAAATATTTTGAAATGGCATTTAACAAATACACATAAACTCGAAATAGAATTGCTTGCACCGAAAATTCCATATCGCGAAACAATCACAAAACTCGCCGCTGCCGACTATCGCCACAAAAAACAATCGGGCGGAGCAGGACAATTTGGCGAAGTACATCTTCTTATTGAGCCTTATATTGAAGGAGTTCCCGACAATAACAGATTTAAATTCGATGGAAAAGAATTAGTGCTTAACCTTAAAGGTAAAGAAGAATTTAACCTTGATTGGGGCGGAAAACTTATTTACTACAACTGCATTGTGGGCGGCTCAATCGACTCGCGATTTATGCCCGCAATATTAAAAGGTATAATGGAAAAAATGGAAGAAGGACCTCTTACAGGCTCGTATGCACGCGATATTAAAGTTTTTGTTTACGACGGAAAAATGCACCCCGTCGATTCAAACGAAATATCGTTTAAACTTGCAGGACGTAACGCATTTAAAGACGCATTTAAAAAAGCATCTCCCAAAATTATGGAGCCAATTTATATTGTCGAAGTATTTGTACCAAGCGACAGTATGGGCGACGTAATGAGCGACTTGCAAAACCGCCGCGCAATGATTGAAGGCATGAACAGCGAAAAAGGATTTGAAATAATTAAAGCCCGCGTACCGTTGGCAGAAATGTACAAATATTCGACAACATTAAGTTCACTCACTTCGGGACGCGCAACATTTACAATGAAATTTGCCGAATATCAGCAAGTACCCGCCGAAGTTCAAGATAAACTATTGAAAGCTTACGAAGCAGAAGAAAAAGATGAATAACCCCTAAGCAGTGGGGTAAGTTGTTTTTCATAATGAGCACACGAGACGAATATTTTTGTCTCGTGTACTTTTTTGGGGAATTAGAGAATTAAGAATTAAGAGTTAAGAATGAAGAATTAATTTGGTTATTCTTCAATTTCTTGATTCTTGGTTTTTGTATCTTTCTTCACAATCCCACAATTTTTAGTTTAAATTTTGTTGCTATTTCCAAAATTTCACGTATCTTTGAAAAACATAAATATGAAAAAACATGAAAAAAATAAAATTATACTTTATCGCGCTTTTTTGCCTTTTGGCAATACAGCTTAATGCGTTTGCACAAAACGATATTTATCCGAAATTATCGGAAATTCAGCAAATCACTAAAATAGAAAAATTAGAATCGACGGAATTTAGTGAAAAATATTTGACATATTTCACACAGAAAATAGACGCGAAACACGATTCTGTCGGAACTTTTCAACAACGTGTGGTTGTTTTTCATGCAGGATTTGAACGTCCAACGGTAATTGTTACCGAAGGCTACGGCGGTGTTTATGCTTTGCGTGCATCATATCGCGAAGAAATTTCCCGACTTTTCAACACAAATATTATTTTTGTCGAGCATCGTTACTTTTTGGAATCTACGCCCGAACCTCGCGATTGGCAATATCTTACGGCTGAAAATTCTGCCGAAGATTTGCACACAATCGTTACGGCTTTCAAAAAAATATATCCTCAAAAATGGATTAGCACAGGAATTAGCAAAGGCGGACAAACTTCGCTTATATTCCGAACGTTTTTCCCCGATGACGTTGATATTTCTGTGCCTTACGTTGCGCCGCTGTGCTACGATGTTGAAGATGGACGCCACGAATTGTTTTTTAAAAATGTGTCGGTTGCCGAAAATCGAAAAAAAATAGAAGATTTTCAAATAGAAGTGTTAAAACGCCGTGAAAAACTGATGCCCGAATTTGAAAAATTTTGTGCCGAAAAAAAATATAAATTCAACGCCGAACTCGATGAAATTTACGATTATAGCGTGCTTGAATATTCATTTTCGTTTTGGCAATGGGGAAATGCAATCGACGAAATTCCTGCGCCAACAGCCACTGACGACGAGATATTTAAACATTTTATAAAAATAAGCAGTCCTTCATATTTTGGCGAAGACAGAAACAATTCGTTTTTTGTGCAAGCCGCCAAAGAGTTGGGATATTACGGTTATGATATCGAGCCTTTTAAACAATATTTATCAATAAAAAGCGCAAAAAATTATCTGAAAAAATTATTTTTGTCGCCAAACCTTGCAGACATAAAATTTGATAAAAAACTGAGCGAAAAAATAGTTGATTTTTTAGAAAAAAACGACCCGAAAATGATGTTCATTTATGGCGAAACAGACCCTTGGACAGCCGTTGGCGTAACGTGGCTTGCGGATAAGCAAAACATTAACGTTTTTGTCCAGCCCAACGGAAGCCACCGCACACGAATATTGACAATGCCCGAAGATATGAAAAATCAAGCAATACAAATTCTTACAAAATGGCTTGAAGAATAACATACACAACAAATTAAAACATGAAAAATGAAATCAGAATATCAAAATAAACGATGTAAATTTATATTCTTGTTTTTTTTGCTTGATATTTGCATTTGCATCGTGCCAAACTTATTATGTGTCGGTTGATACGTTAAAAAATGAATTTTCGCTGAAAAATAACACAATAAAACATCCGAAAATGATAAACATAACGGGCAAAACAAAAAACGGAACAACAAAAATAATATCGCTAAAACCCAACGAAACTATTGTTGTAGAATTGAAATCCGAAAAAGTAGATACTGTTAATTCGCTATTTTCATATTTACGAAAATATCCAAATACAAACGAAATATTTGGCATCTTCATCAAATAATTTTAACTTATTTACTACCTGTTGTGCATTTGTAAAATATAAATCAATATTTCAAAATTAATTTTGTTGAAAGTCGCACCATTCGTATTACTAAGTAACAAAAAATAAATAAACTATAAAAGATTGTTTTTCAAAAAAGCAAGCCGTAGGTTTGCAACCCTCTGCGTTTGGTTGCAAGCCTAACGGACTGCAATGTGGGTATTATCATTTCTACCGGGCGATAATTCCTAACGGAATTTTTTGTCATCTGTAATTTGATTATTTCTCATTACTAAACACAAAATTCACAAAATCTTTATAAAAATAAAATTTAACAATTAACTTCCCTAACTTCTTATCTCTTGATTTATTTAAACACTTAGCCCATATTTTGCATTGATTTTTCGCTATTACGCCAAATTTACAATCAAAATTCAAACAATGTGAATAAAAAAATCGACTTACAAATCAACGTATTAGTATTTTTTTGTAAAAATTTTTGCATTTTTTTTTGGTAAAAAGAAAAAAGGCATTACCTTTGCAGCCCTTTTGGGAATGAAATGAGAATAAGAAGGGAAAAAAGATCTTTGAAAATAATTGGAACAGAGAAACTTGAAGCAT
>JAITPP010000088.1 GCA_031289385.1 Prevotellaceae bacterium
AAATCTCCATCAGTTCCAAGTATAACTCTGTTATTTCCGTTAGAAACAAAATTTTGCTGAGCAATTTCATACGCTGTTGTAATACCGGCAGCACCTGCCGTTGAGCCGCCTGCACCTAATTTATCTATGGCTGCTTTTATCTTTTCTTTTTCATCTCCATTGGTAGATTCCAGCAAAATTCCAACCTGTCCTGCATAAATAACAATTGCAACTTTATCGTTATCTTTCAATTCATCTACCATCATTTTAAATCCCGATTTCAATATCCCCAATTTGTCGGGAGAATTCATAGAGCCTGAAACATCTATTAAAAACACATAATTAGAATTTGGCAATTCATTATCAGGTATAGTTTTCCCTTTTATTCCAAGTCGTAACAAATGATGTGTATTATTCCACGGACATGTTGTGATTTCCGAATTAAGAGAAATATTTTCTCCACCGGCAGGCTCTGCATAATCGAAAGTAAAATAATTGATATACTCTTCAATTCTAACAGATGCTTTTGGCGGAATTTGTCCTAAATACAAAAACCTACGCATATTTGAATATGACGCTCCATCTGCATCTATTGAAAATGTAGATTGCGGTTGTTCATTAACTTTAATAAACGGATTTTCATCATAATCCTTATATTTTTCGTTAAAAGTGTATGATAAATCAATATCATATCCAATGCTGCTGTTGTCTTTATTACAACTAACAGCACACATTGCAATAGCAATAATTTTTAGAGTGTTTTTCATTTTTGTTTTTTAAAATTAACCATATTCTATTTCTATCAATATTTATATGATGCAAAAACACTAAAAAACGATGCTTTTATTGATATTTATTAACCAAATTTAACTTTTGGAGAAAACAATTTATTTTGGAAATTTATGGATTAATACGCTAAAAAACAATGGCAAACCGAATTTGGTTTGCCATTGCCGTAATCATATAAAAGACACAAACAATTTTTGATTAATTTTTATTTGTGTTTGTAGCATTTTACCCAATCAACATCAAATGAAATGGGCAAATCCATATTGCTTATTCCTTTTTTTACTCCCGACGAAAATGCCAGATACATTTGTTCGTTAATGCGAATTTCTGCCGAAAAAACTTTTTTTCCGTTTATCTTCCAAATTATTTCGGAGGTATTCCATTCAATTCCTACTACATAAAATTTTTGATTTAGAGGTACATGAATTTTTTTTGTAATGCTCTGACTGTTGTTGAATGCGCCTACTTGCACTTTGCCGTTGTTTACACAAAATATGTTTATAAACGGCAACATTTGTTCGCATCCAAGCCAAAAAGCGTGATATGTTCTTTTGGTTTTTGGCATACGTACTTTTGCTTCAATTCTGCCGTAGGTTTGCATAAATATTGTTGCTGTGCTTGCAATTCCCGATGTATAAGAAAATTTTTGGGGAACAAAACCGTGTTTTTCACTCCACACAAAGCCATTGGCTGATTCGTTGCGTGTTATTATTTGCAAAAGGCTGTTTGTTACGTTTATGTTGTTGCCATCCGATATAAATTGCAAATCGCCAAGTTGAGAATACGATTTTTGAAGATGGCGCAAGGCTGTAACGGGTTGTGTTACCCATTTTCTTTCGAGAACTACCGATGAAAAATCATCTCCGAACGTGCCTTTCCATTTCGACATTTCGGCAACATATTTCTTACACGATTTTTGCAGTTTGGGCAACAAATTAACATCTTCCGATTTTTTCAGATAATTATAATCTTCAAGATTTTTGTATGCGCTGCATTTTTTGTGTTTGTCGATATCGCAGAGATATGTTTTTTTCTCTTTATATTCGTCGGTTTCGAATATTTGTTTCAATCTTAAATATTCGCCAACTTCAATAGATTCGCTATTGCTGCCTGTTAAAATAAACTTTTTTACTTTTTTGCTTTTTGCAAGTAGTTTTAATTTTTTCTCTATTTCGTACTCGGCGCTATTTTTGTATTTCTGATTTTTAACGACAGCAATATCATTTTTGCACTGTCCCGATTCTACGTATTCTTTTAGTTTTACGAAACGGTTGTACGCCTCCGATTCCAGAATCTCTCCTATTTTTTTACAGTTGCTTTCCATTACGGCAATTGTTTTTTCATATTTTTCAGTTGACATAATGGGGCTGAAAATCCGATATTTTAAAAAATCTATCATCTTAAATCATTTTTTAATAGCATATTAATAATATTTTTGTTAATCTGTAATTAACTTAAATCCTTTTCCGCGTACATTTATTATTTGTATCGTCGGGTCGTCTTTCATGTATTTACGAAGTTTTGTAATGTACACATCCATGCTGCGTGCATTAAAATAGCTGTCGTCGTTCCAAATTGTGCG
Source organism: Prevotellaceae bacterium (assembly GCA_031289385.1). Taxonomy (GTDB): domain Bacteria; phylum Bacteroidota; class Bacteroidia; order Bacteroidales; family UBA932; genus JAIRKV01. Next base: position 2,351 of record JAITPP010000088.1, read on the forward strand.
AAGTGCAAAATTTCTGTCTAAAATTGCGTTGCGATTGAAGCATAAAAATTTCAACAATTCCGATTCTTTAGATGTAAGTTTTTGTTCTACACCGCCTTTTACGAGTATTTGTTTTGTAGAATTAAATCTGTAAATTCCTACTTCAAATTCGTCTTGTGTTTGGTCTGTTCCGCCTTTTGTGCGGCGTAATACGGCTTCAACTCTCAGCAACAGTTCTTCGATGCTGAATGGTTTTGTCATATAATCGTCTGCTCCCGAATTAAATCCTTCGGCAATATCTTCTTTTTGCGATTTTGCCGTAAGAAAAATTATAGGAATAACATTGTTTACATGGCGCATTTCTTTTGCCAGTGTAAATCCATCTTTTTTCGGCATCATTACATCTAAAATGCAAATGTCATACGAACGCGATTGAAATCCTTTAAATGCCGATTCTCCATCTGCATACAAATCGGTATCGTAACCTTTTACCCGTAAATACTCAAGCAGCAAAACGCCTAAATTTTCATCGTCTTCTGCTAATAAAATGCTTGCTTTAAAATTATTTTCCATATTATTTGAATTTTATTTTGTTTATAAAAATTTATTTTTATTCTATTTTAATTTAATTTATGCTGTAAATATACTAATCATTTTTTATTTGGCAAAAAAATTATGAATGTACTTCCTTTGCCTTTTTCACTTTCTACGCTAACTTTTCCTCCGTGCATTTCCGATATTTTCTTTACATAATTCAACCCTAATCCTGAGCCTTTTACTGTGTGTATATTGCCTGTGGGCACTCTGTAAAATTGTTCGAAAACGTGCTTTTGATATTCTTTTTCTATTCCAATTCCGTTATCGGATACTGCAATAATTATGCCATCATTTTTATTTTCGGTGCGAATACATATATCAGGGTCTTTTTTTGAATATTTCAACGCATTGTCGATAAGATTTGATATTATTTGCTGCAAGTGCATTTCGTCGCCAATCACAATATTTTCTTTGGCTTTGTATTCTGCTGTTATTTTTCCTTTGCGTGCATTTAATTGCAGCATATACGAATCAACAACTTTTTTGATAACATTTTTAATATTTACATCTTTATGTTTTAGTGTAATATTTCCGCGTTCGACTGCTGCCATGCGCAATACTTTTTCAACCAAACTGCTTAAACGCTGCGATTCGTCGCGTATCATTTTCGATAATCCTGCAACGTTTTTCTTTTCTATCGGAACGTTTTCATCTTGCATCATTTCGGCGGCAAGCGTGATTGTTGCTATCGGCGTTTTAAGTTCGTGCGTCATGTTTCCCATAAAATCGTTGCGCATTTGCGATAATCTTTTTTGATGAAAAATTATTATAAGCGTTGCCGCAAATGTTCCCGCGATAATCAAAATCAACAATAATGATGAAAAAATTACAAGCGATAATTCTTTAAAAATATAATCTGTCAAATGCGGAACATATATATTTAAATAGTATTTTGGTGCTTGTTCGGCATCGTGCGGAAACAGTTGTTGTTTATACAAACGTTCTTCTCTGTCGGCTCTGAAATTTATTGTTTTCAAAGCGTTTACCTCAACATTATCTGCGCCTACAACTGCAAATTCAAATGTTGTTTCTATTCCCTGCTCTTTAAATTGATTGCGTATCAGCGAGTCTATTCTGCTTAACGACAATCGTTCTTCTACCGGCACGTCCAACGTTATTTTTGTTTCACTGCGCTTATCTACAAACAGTTGAAACTGTTCCGATACAGGAATATCTGCTCGTTTAAATCGTTGATCGTACTCTAATCCCGAAATTCCACGTTCTATTAAGTTGTTTAAATTTTTATCGGTAGTTGCTTTTTTAATATCTTTTTTGTTGTTCAGCATAAAGCTTGTCGATTTACTTTCAATGCTTTGGTAGAGCGATGGCGTTGTAAACATTAACGTTCTTTCTGTTGATGCGCTATAACTGCCTTGCCCGAAATGTATTTCGCTGAGCGGCGTTTCGTCATATTCATCAATAACAGGTTCAGCCTCCAACACTACATTATCAAGTACAGCTTCCATTTTTGTATTGAATGTTTCTTTTTGCATTTTTCCTGCTGCACGCAACGAGTTACCTTGAACAATAACAAGTATCACAGTGCAAATGCAAATAGCTACCGACAATAAAATTATAATATTTTTCTTCATTCAATATCTTCCGTGTTTAATGGCAAAGTTAAAAAAATGTTTATATAACAATCGTACCATTAACAAAAATTAACAATGTTAAATCCTTTCAAATACGCCGAACAAAGGAGTTTTTTTAACATTTAAGTTTATACACGCTGTTATTCCTTTAACACTTCTGATTGCTGTTGTGATATGAGTAATTTGCTCGTTTGTTAAATTTCCTGAAATTTTTAACATAAAATCTATACTGTCAAATTTGCTAATTAACCTAAATTTACTGTATTTATTGCGTACAAACGAATATTCGATGCCTGTTTTATCGCAAATGTAATTAAAATATGAAATAGTTTTGCCTATCGGAATAAGGTTTTTAAGCATAGGATGCTCCGTTTTGTTTAGATTTAACGATAATATGTTATTTAGATTCCAAATCAAATAATAATCGTCCTCTGATGATACTATCGCAAGAACGACAAAATTGTAGTTGTTTTCTTTGAGTTTCAATGTCTTTGCCTTCATAACAAACTGCTCTTAAATGGAATTTTGTTGGTACAAATTTAATTAAAATTTCTGAAAATATGTAATTGCAAATTAAATATTAATAACAAAAACCAAATAACCTGTAAAAGATTGGTTTTTTCAAAGTAGAGACGGATAATTATCTGTCTCTGGCATTTTGTTTGGTGTGACATTTATTGTTTCTACCGTTTTATGGAGACGGATAATTATCCGTCTCTACGGGATTTTTCTGTCATCCGTTATAATTTGTTTATTTTTCATCGCAAAAAAAGGATGTTCCGAAAACCGAAACATCCTTCTTCACATAATGATTGTAAAACAACTTTATCTTACCAACCGGGAGTTTGCGTTAATACATACCCCTTTGTTTCATATAACGTAATCTGAGGAACAGGAACAGGAGCAAAATATTGTTTTGCTGAAACATCTTCATTACGAACCTGTGCATTGTGAGCAACAGCAAAACCAACCATATCAGAGTCGTTGCTGCCATTGTAAACTACAATCGTTCCATCTGTTTTTTGAACTTTCATGACACCGGCATAAGCTCCGGTTGGTCCCGTCAAACGGTCGGGAAGTTCTGTGCTATAATTAATCCATGGTCCCAACATATTATCGGAAAATTTAGGACTTGATGATGTTTTCATATAATCAAGTTTTTTCCAACGTTTGATATCATAAAGACGACAATATTCATAAGCCATTTCCATACGACGCTCACGACGAATTTCCCATATAAGTTCCGAAACATCAGAATCTCTCTCAGGGTCGTTTGGAAGACTTGATATGTCCATAGCTACGGTTTTTTGTACTCCTCGCCCAATAGCATTGGCATCAAGAGGTCTGTCTCTTAAAGCGTTTATTGACTTATTAATATCGCTTTGTGTAACAGCTGAGCCTCCAAGTGTTGCTACTTCTGCTTTTGCTTCTATCCAGTTTAGCAAAACTTCGCCATAACGAAATACAGGTGCATCGTTGGCATTTGTATTTGAGCCGTAAAGAGCATTAAGAAGCCCTCTGTTTCCATCTTCAGTGCCAATTCTGTCGATAAATTTATTGCAATATATCA
>JAITPP010000153.1 GCA_031289385.1 Prevotellaceae bacterium
CTTTTAATCGAACTGAATAGAATTGAAACAAGTCTTGGCGTTGATACAACGCTTGCTCGCTTATTGGTACAACGCGGAATTTATACTTTCGACGATGCAAAGTTTTTTTTTCGTCCACAGCTTGAAAATTTGCACAACCCTTTTCTTATGAAAGATATGCAATGCGCTGTTAATCGTATAAATCAAGCAATTGCAAACAACGAACACATTATGGTTTACGGCGATTACGATGTTGATGGCACAACTGCCGTAGCGTTGGTATATTCGTTTATTCATAAAATTCATGCAAATATTTCATATTATATTCCCGACAGATACGACGAGGGTTACGGAGTTTCAAAAAAAGGCATAGATCATGCAAAAGAAAACAACGTAACGTTAATTATAGCACTCGATTGCGGAATTAAAGCAAATGACAAAATAAATTATGCAAAACAGTTAGGCATAGATTTTATAATTTGCGACCACCATCTTCCGGGCGACGATATTCCACAAGCCGTTGCAGTGCTTGATTCCAAGCGCACCGATTGTGAATATCCGTTTAAAGAACTTTCGGGATGCGGCGTAGGATTTAAATTAATTCAGGCTCTCGGAAAAGAAAATAATATTCCGTCTGAAAATATCGAAAAATATCTTGACCTTGTTGCGGTAAGCATTGCTGCTGATATTGTGCCTGTTATAGGCGAAAACAGAATTTTGGCTTTTTACGGATTAAAACGCCTGAACGAAAATCCACGTAAAGGATTGCTGGCGATAATAAAACTTTCGGGACTCGAAAATCATCAAATAACAATTGACGATATTGTATTTAAAATAGGACCTCGAATAAATGCGGCGGGACGTATGGAACAAGGCAGCAGCGCAGTAGATTTGCTGATTGCCGACGATAACGAATCGGCGATAGAACAGGCAACATCAATAAATTTGGTGAACAACGAACGCAAAAATGTTGATAGAGCAATTACGCTTGAAGCCATTGAAATGGTGAAAGCAGAAGATAAAAGTAAAAAAGCAACTGTTGTTTATAATCCCGACTGGCACAAAGGAGTTGTGGGAATTGTGGCATCGCGACTGATAGAATCGTTTTACCGCCCTACAATTGTACTTACAAAATCCAACGGATTAATTTCAGGCTCGGCACGCAGTATTCCCGGATTTGATTTGCATCAAGCGGTTGAAGAATGTTCCGATTTGTTGGAAACATTCGGCGGACACACTTACGCCGCAGGACTTACGATGAAAGAAGAAAACCTTGAAAAATTTAAATACAAATTTGAAAAATATGTAGCCGAAAATATTGATGAATCAACAATGATGCCGCAAGTTACTATTGATGCGGATTTGGATTTTAAACAAATTACGCCTAAATTTTTCCGCATACTGAAACAATTTCAACCGTTTGGACCCGGAAATATGTCGCCCGTTTTTCTCACTAAAAATGTTTACGACGACGGCAACAGTCGAAAAGTAGGGCAATTCGGCGAACATATAAAACTCGAAATTATTCAAGAAGACGAGCCTTATCGCCCGTTTCACGGAATTGCGTTTAATTTGTCGGAACATTTTGATTTTATAAAAGGCGGAAATCCTATTGATATTTGTTATTCTATTGCCGAAAATTATTATCGAGGCGTTGCAAATATTCAATTGCGAGTGAAAGATGTAAAATGCAAAGAAATAGATTTTTTGTGATGCGCCGCGAAAGTCAGTAAAATTAAATGAAATTGCCGAATATTAAAAATTACATATCGCTCGTAAAATTTGAACACACAGTATTTGCATTACCCTTTGCATGTGTCGGTTTTTTTCTGGGATATTACGAAGATACAGAATTGCCGTTTGATTGTATTTTGCTTTTAAAAATGCTGTTGTGTATGGTTTTTGCGCGTAATGCGGCAATGGGTTTCAACCGATATGCCGATAGCAAAATAGATGCAAAAAATCCGCGCACGGCAAAACGCGAAATTCCTGCAAAAATAATTTCGCCGAATAAGGCATTGACGTTTGTTGTTGCAAATTGTATTCTGTTTTGTTTTACAACATTTTTTATAAATAATCTTACATTTTTTTGTCGCCGGCAGCACTTTTTGTTGTGCTTGTTTACAGTTACACAAAGCGTTTTACGGCAGCATGTCATTTTGTACTCGGCTTGGCACTTGCAATAGCACCGTCGGGCGCGTATATTGCTGTTTGCGGAAATTTAAGAGCAACGCCGATTTTTCTGTCGGCAATAGTTTTGCTGTGGACGGCAGGTTTCGATATAATTTACGCTTTGCAAGACGAAGAATTTGATAAAAGCCAATCGCTGAAATCAATTCCCGTAGTTTTGGGACGCAAAAAAGCAATGATATTTTCTTCGTTTTTACATTTTGTTGTAATAATTTTTCTTTTCGTAATTTATTATTTCAATAATTTTGGAATTTTTTATATTTTCGGTTCTCTGATATTTTCGTTAATGCTAATATATCAGCATCTTATAATAAAGCCAACCGATTTAAAAAGAATAGATGCAGCATTTTTTACAACAAACGGAATTGCAAGTATCATTTTCGGAATATTTTTTGTTTTTGAATTATTATTGTAGGAGTTATAGGAGTTATAGAAGTTAAAGAAGTTATAGAAGTTAATTGTGAAGTCTTTTTTTAGTAACTTCTCTAACTTCCGACCAACGACCAACGACCAAATACCAACGACCAAATACCAAATACCCTTTTTTGTAACAATTTTACTTTTCATACGTCTTGATGAAAAACGATTTGTATAAATGGATATATTGTGTTGTATGAAATTTTATGTAATTTTGCAGCGGCTATCGTCGGGCGTTAATTAATAACCGCCTGATTAATAGAATAGAGATAAAAAAGAGATGACAGCAGAGGATTTCAAAAAACAATTTTTACCACATGCGGAAAAACTTTACGCATTAGCTTTTCGATTATTAAATAACAGAGATGAAGCCTCTGATGCAGTGCAAGATGTGTTTTTGAAACTTTGGAACAAACGCAACGAGTTGGAAATTCAAAATAACGAAGCATTTTGCGTAACGCTTGTGAAAAATATTTGTTTGGATATATTACGAAAACGTAGAAAAAGCGAAACATTAAACAATGCAGAACAAATTGAAAATGAGAAAAATATCAACATACAAATAGATGCGCATTACGATTGGTTGCAAATGCAAAAACTGATAAAACAACTTCCGAAACAACAACAACAACTGATTATATTGCGGCACGTAAAAGAATATACAATGGCAGAAATAGCAAAACGCACGGGATTGAGCGAGGCAAACGTTCGCACAACGCTATCGAGAGCAAGAAAAATATTACGTGAAAATTTTGAAAAAATAAATAATTATGGATATAAAAGAAATTGAAATATTAATAAAAAAATTCTACGAAGCCCAAACAACTTTGGAAGAAGAAAAACTGTTGCAAAAATATTTTGCCGAAAACCACGAAAATATTGAAAACTTTGCAGCAGAAAAATATTTATTTGCAAATTTAAATCTGTCGGAGGATATAGAAATTCCATCGAATTTGAACGAAAAAATCACCGCAAAAATTAATAA
>JAITPP010000169.1 GCA_031289385.1 Prevotellaceae bacterium
CAAAACCGAGCGAAATGCCAAAGCGTCCAACTGCCGACAGCAGTAGGGTATCCTCGTTGAGCAAATCGCTCATCCGCGTTTGAAGGTTGAATTTGTGCATTTTATACTGTTTTTTTGCGTTGATTTGAATAATTTAAAGGTCAAAACCAAATCAATATAAAAAAATGCAACACGTTTCAAAAAATGTGTTGCACTTTTAAACACTAATCATTTTTTGACATCTTTTGTTTTTTCTTTATGTCTTTGACTGATAATGATTATAAGGGTAATTATAAGTGAACTCAACGTAATATACACAAAACTCGTTAAAAACGATGTTATATTAAGAAAGTCTTCCTTATCTAACACAGAATTATCCAAACTTCCTGTTATAGCGTAATTTACCAAAGAATAAACAAATATCATTAAAAACGATAAACAGCCAAAGACACTAAAAAAACTTTGAATGTATTGTTTCATTTGTATAGTTTTTATAATAGATTTTATATTAAAATAAGATGTAATTTATTGATTTTCAATTATAGATATTTATTTTTGTTTCTTAATAAATTATAAGTTCTAATGTTATGTAATGTTTGTTTTAAGAAAAACAGGCAAAAATATGTATTTATTTATAAACGGATATATTATTGCCGTTAAACTATGTTAAGGGAACTTCTAAAAAGAAAATACGTTAAAAATAATCCGCAAGTTTTAGCAACAGGCGGATTACTTTAACTAACTAAAATACAAACAAAAAAATAATTTCTATGACAATAAAAATTTTCTCGTCTGCAAAATTACGCCGAAGTCATCCACCCTGCAATACCTTAATTTAGGTATTTTGAGGCATTGATAATAAGAAATTGATAATTACAAATTAAGTCTAATAGTCAAAAGTGGGGCTAATGGTTGTTCAAATACGCCTCAATAAAGGTTTTTCTATGAACTTTCGACAAACCGTTATGGTTGCGTAATTTGCTTTTTAAATCCGTAAATTGACCTTCTAAACCGTTATTTGTGTTAGGTATACAAAGTTCTATATTGTCGTACCAAGTCCATAAAAACGGCATATTTCTGCGAATACTCAAACAGGCACTGCGAAGGCGTTTATGAACATAATAACTCTTGCCGTTTTTGTCTTTTTTGCGTTCTTTTAAAAATAAATTCCAACGATTTTCCCACTCCTCAAACATTCCGATAAAACTCTCTTTATCGGTGTGTGCCAGCAGTTTAACTATATCTAACAACTCTTTTGCTGCCGATAGTTCCGGACGTTTAGTCAAGTAACGTTCAACAATTTTGTATTGATGAAAAACACACATTTGAACATTGTATTTGGAAAAAATTTGCAATATCCCTCGAAGCCCGTCACAAACAATTCCGTTTATAATTATACCCCTGTGTTATAATGCTTTAACACCTTCAAAATAGTCGGAAAGTGTCTCTTTTTTATCAATAAATTTGTACCAAAGAATTTGTTTTTTAAGCTGTCTTTGAACACAATAACACCAAAATTTCTACCCCAATAAGTTGCATCCATTAAGACTATAACTTCTTTATTATAAGGTATTTGAAAATCATTTTTTTGTTTTTTCAGCAATCTTGTGATGGTTGATTTGCTGACAGAATGTTTATTTGCCAACTGCGATACTGTCTGTTTCAAACACAAATATTCATTGTACAAATTACTTATATTAAGCATTTTACAAATATAAAATTGTTTGCTGCATTGTTTGCAACGATAACTTTGTTTGCCATTTTTATTGCCGTTTTTTACAACCAATTTTGAACCACAATAAAAGCATTTTTTTACTCATTTCTTTTTTTAACAGTAAAGTTATGATTTTGTGTGAATTATATGCTTTTTTATCCTCCCTTTTGACTATTAAGCCTATTATTCTGTTCCAAACAACTAAAGTTGTTGGCAATTCATTTTTTTTATCTGTGTAAATCCGTTTATTCTGTGTAATGTTTATTCTGTATAATCTGTGTGCTTTAAAAACTTTATAACTTTAAAAACTTTATAACTTTAAAAACTTAATAACTTTAAAAACTTTATAACTTTATAACTTTAAAAACTTGATAAACTCGGACATTTTTTGCAAATATAAAAAATCATTATACCTTTGTCTAAAAATTAACAAAAATGTTAAACTAATTTATAAAACAATGGAGTTAAATAATCAAAATACTGAACAACTGATTTTGCAAGCGGCTGAAACTGTTTTTTTTGACAAAGGTTATTCGGGCGCGAAAACTACCGAAATCGCCAAAATTGCAGGTGTTAATCATGCTTTATTGCATTATTATTTTCGCACAAAAGAAAATCTTTTTACCAAAATTTTTGAAAATAAAGCCGATTTTCTTCTAAAAACTTTCAAATATTCTTTTGAAACCGATTTGCCTTTTTTTGAAAAAATTAAAATCGCTATCGAAACTCATTTCGATTTTATTGGCACAAACCCGAAAATGCCGATGTTTATACTTCGCGAGGTGGTTTCAAACAAAGAAAAACGGGATTTTATAATTGAAAAAATTTTTCCGCGAGCATACGGCGTACTCGCCGATATGGAAAAAATAATCGCCGAAGAAATTGCAAAAGGAAATATTTCGCCAATCAAACCAATTGATTTAATGATAAATATAGCCTCGTTAAATGTATTGTCGTACATAGCGGCTCAGGTTTATTTCGGTTTTGATAGCGAAAATAACGATGAACTAAACGAATTTCTTTTGCAGCGAAAGAAAAATAATGTAGATGTAATTTTAAAAAGTTTGCAACCTTAAAAAATTCCGAATGTATGAAAAATATATTTTCTATTTACGTGTTTTTTATTTTGTTTTCATTTGCATCGCAGGCGCAATTAACTATTGATGAATGTCATACGCGAGCAAAAGAAAATTATCCTCAAATTCGTCAATACGAACTGATTGAACGTTCAAAAGAATATACATTATCAAATGTAATAAAAGGCTATTTGCCTCAATTTCAGGTTAGCGCACGCGCCACTTTTCAATCGGAAGTAACTTCTATTCCTGTGTCAATTCCTAATGTTGATATTCCCGAAATTCCTAAAACGCAATATCAGTTATCTACCGAAGTATCTCAAATACTGTGGGATGGCGGCGTAATAAGTTCGCAAAAAAAACTTATTGCCGCAAATGCCGAAGTTGAAAAACAGCAGTTACAAGTTGATTTATATGCAATTAAGGCAAGAGTAAATCAGTTGTTTTTTGGAATTTTGTTGTTGGATACGCATTTGGCACAAAACAAAATTTTGCAGGATGAATTAGTCAGAAATCACTCAAAAATAGTTAGTTATATCGAAAATGGAATTGCCAATCAAACCGATTTGGATGTTGTAAAAGTTGAGCAGATAAATGCCAAACAAATAATGTTGCAATTACAATCAACTCGTAGGGCTTATGCAGATATGTTATCGTATATGATTGGTGCAAAATTAGATACAGATATAAAATTGCTTAAACCCGATATAAATAATCAGCCGTTTTCGTCTTCGATAAATCGTTACGAATTGCAGTGGTTTGAATCGCAAAATAATATTTTCAATCTTCAAAAAAAAATATTGAAAACTGCGTATATGCCTAAATTTAACCTTTTTATGCAGGGTGGGGTAGGGTGTCCCGCATTAAATATGTTTTCGCGTAATTTTGATGCTTATTATATCGGAGGAATCAGATTATCATGGAATTTCGGGGCTTTATATACTCGAAAAAACGATTTGCAAAAAATAGATGTAAATAGGCATTTGCTTGATATTAAGCGCGAAACGTTTATTTATAATTTACAATTGGAAATAACTCGCGAAAATCAGGATATCAAGCGGTTGCGCGAACAAATGCAATACGACGACGAAATAATCGCTCTGCGCAAAAATATTAAACAAGCCTCAGAAGCCAAATTTGCCAACGGAACTATCACAATAACAGACTTAATGAGCGAACTGACTCGTGAAAATATCGCGCAACAGACAAAAGCCTCTCACGAAATTGAATTACTGATTGCAATTTACAATTTAAAATATACTACCAATGACTAATTTTATATCAAAAATTATGAAAAAGAATAAATTAATAATTTTATTAACCGTTTATTTATTAATAAGTTGCGGAAAAAATAAAGGCGATTATGATGCTTCGGGCGCATTTGAAACCACCGAAGTGCTGGTTTCATCGCAAGCAAGCGGTATGTTAATGAAACTCAACGTAGAAGAAGGGCAGATATTAACGCCCGACGTTGCCGTAGGATATGTTGATACAACGCAATTATATCTGAAAAAGAAACAGTTACTGGCAAATATGCGTGCTTTGGACAGCCGTTTTTATAATATTTCGTTGCAAATTGCCGCTATTAATCAGCAAATTGACAAACAAAATATCGAATTAAAACGTTTTCAAAATCTGCTGAAATCAAACGCCGCCACTCAAAAACAAGTAGATGATATTGAAGCCGAAATTAAAATTTTAACAAAACAACTTGCCGCACAAACCGAATCGCTGGAAAACAATAACAAAAGCGTTTCAAACGAAAGCGCAGCCATGCAAATTCAAATAGAGCAAATAACTGATTTAATTGACAAAAGCATAATTGCAAGCCCTGTTTACGGAACGGTTTTGGCGAAATATGCCGAAGTTGGCGAAATTGTATCGCAGGGCAAAGCCTTGTTCAAAATAGGCGATACCGAAAATATGTTTTTGCGGGCTTACATTACTGCCAATCAACTGACACAGTTGAAATTACGGCAAAAAGTGAAAATTTTTGCCGATTTCGGTGAAAACGAAACAAAAGAATACGACGGCACAATAACGTGGATTTCGGATAAAGCGGAATTTACGCCAAAAACCATACAAACGCGCAACGAAAGAGCCAATTTGGTGTATGCCGTGAAAATTGCTGTGAAAAACGACGGATACATAAAAATAGGAATGTATGGCGAAATTAAATTCTAAATCAAACGGTTATGAAAAATAAAATATTACAAAAAATAGTATCGGGTTCGTTTTGGATGACAATGGCTGTGCATATAGTTGTGTTTACCGCAATAGGTTTATTTACAGCAAAAGGCTGGCGAATGTTGATTAAATTTGTGATTTATATGTCTGCAATTTTGCTGATTTTCTGGTTGTTGAATTTATATGTAAAAAAACATCCCAAACAGAAAAAACTTGCAGCATTTTTATCGTTTATTATAAATAGAAAAAACAGCAAAAAAATATCTGAAAATACCGATAAATGAAAAAGATAATATACATATTTTTAGGATGTTTAGCCGTTATGTTGGGTGCAATCGGAGTGGTTACTCCCGTTTTGCCGACAACTCCTTTTCTTTT
>JAITPP010000214.1 GCA_031289385.1 Prevotellaceae bacterium
TTTAATCAATTAATAATTATTATATTTTTGTATTCTCATATTTTCACATTCTCACATTAATCCCATTTCTTAATTTCTACATTTCTTAATTCCTACATTTTCATATTAATCACATTCTCACATTAATCCCATTTCTTAATTTCTACATTTCTTAATTCCTACATTAATCATATTTTCACATTCTCACATTAATCCCATTTCTTAATTTCTACATTTCTTAATTCCTACATTCCTACATTTTCATATTAATCACATTCTCACATTAATCCCATTTCTTAATTTCTACATTTCTTAATTCCTACATTTTCATATTAATCACATTCTCACATTAATCATTAATCACTAACCGCTAACCATTATCTTTTCACTCTTCCGACAGTGCTTCAATAGGTTTAATTTTCATGGCGCGGAAGGCGGGACCAAGTCCGGCAAGCGTGCCTAAAATTATTATAATTAACGCGGCAGAAACGGCGGTGAAAAAACTTATTTGAAAAACAGATGTAGCTCCGCCATCTTCGCTTATGGAAAGATCGAACATTTGCAAAACCAATACGCCAAACGAAATTCCCAAAAATCCCGCTATTGCTGTAATTGTAAAACTTTCGCTCATAATTTGCGTCATAATTGTTGATGGTTTTGCACCGAGTGCGCGGCGTATTCCTATTTCCTGTGTGCGTTCGCGAACTGTTACCATCATTATGTTGCTTACTCCGATAATTCCTGCAAACAATGTTCCGAAACCAACAATCCACGCAAGAATATTAACGCCGAGAAATAAATATCCTATTTGTGTAAATATTTCTTCAAGATTAAACGAATTTATTGCCTGTTTATCTTGTGGCGCAATGCTGTGATTGACTTTTAAAATAGATTCTATTTGTTCCTGTACTTCGCTTACCGCTACTCCTGATTTTGCCATTATGCAAACAATATCAACGTGATCGCCATAATTGTATAATTTTTGCATGGTTGTAAACGGAATTGTAACCGCTTCGCGTTTGTCGCCGTTGAAATTTATATTATCGCTGCCTTCGCCTACGCCGATAACTTTGTAATAAACGCCATCAACGCGAATATCTTTTCCTATCGGGTCTTCGCCGCGATTGAAAAGCGCTTCGTAAACCCGCGAGCCTATCAAGCAAACTTTACGCTGTTCCTGAACATCCATATCATTCAAATATCGCCCGAACATCATTGTGTGGTTATCGATTTTGTTGTAATTTGCATAAGAACCTGTAATATTAACTGTTCCTTTTTTGTCGCCACGAACAGCATTGTCGGATGTGGGTGACCATGGCGTTATCAACGGCGAAATTTCATCGAGTCCTTTAACATTTGCTTTTATAATTTCTATATCTCTGTTAATTATCTGCCAACGTCTTCCTTTGCGAAAACCTTTGTATGCTTCGCTTGTTCTGCCACTCCACATGAAACATGAATTGGTTGCAAGTTCGCTGAAATTTTTTGATATTGATTTTTCCAGTCCATTGCCGCCGCCAAGTAATGCAACAAGCATAAATACTCCCCAAAACACGCCGAATGCGGTAAGTATGCTGCGCACTTTATTGCGGCTTATGGTTATAAATATTTCGTTCCAACGGTCTAAATCAAACATATCTTTATTTATTATTAAGTGCTTCTATTGTTTTTATTTTTACAGCTTTCAGCGCAGGAAAAAATCCTGCAAGCGTGCCTGCAATTATCAAAAGTAAAGTTGCCTGCATTGCAACATTTATATCTACCGTAGGATTTACAAAGAAATTAGGCGAATCGCCGCCACCCGACGATGCAAAAACGCCTGCCAAAAGTTCTGTTAATCCCACTCCGCAAACAAGCCCTATGTATCCGAAAATTGTTGTAATAAATATTGATTCAACAACCACAAGTTTAAGAATACTCAGCGGCGATGCGCCTATTGATTTGCGAATACCAAATTCGCGCGTGCGTTCGCGAACTGTTATAAGCATAATATTACTAACGCCCACAATTCCCGAAAGCAAAGTGAAAATGCCGATTATCCACACCGCAATATTTATATAATTATTTACATTTGATATTTCCAAATAACTTTCAAAACGATTCCAATACCATATTGCATTATCGTCGTCGGGCGAAATTTGATGCTGGCTTGCAAAGCGTTTTTTGTAGCGGTTCATAAAATCGGTGCTCGATTGCTCATCTTTTATTTTATCGGTTAATGCAAATGATAAACTTGAAATATCTATTCCTTTGTTGTAAACAATTTGCGCTGTCGATAGCGGAATGTGCGAATCGGTGGCATTTTCTCCGTCTTTGATATAATAAATTCCTACAACTGTATAAATAATGCCCGCAACATTCACTTTTTTTCCTATGGCATCTTCTTTTTTGAAAAGAATTTCTTTTGCACGTTTCGAGATAACAATTGATTTGCGCTTTTCGCGAATATCCAAATCGTTGATATACCGCCCTTGCGCCATTTTTAATCCTGCAATAATTATTCTGTTTGGATTTGAGCCTTGCAAACTCGATGAAAGATATTCTGTTCCGTAACTAATATTTTTCGAGCCTAAATTAACATTAGCTATTGCAAAATTTACTTCGTCTGAAAATTCTGTTGATGTAAATTGTAAATCTTTATTGTCAAGTTCAATCCAGCGTCCCGATTGAAATCCTGCGTATGGGATATTTGTGCGTCCGCCCCAAATTTGCACAACGTTTATAAGTCTGTCGCCCCAATCTGCGTTGAAAGCGTTTTTTAATCCGTTGCCCGAGCCGAGTAAAACTATGAGCATAAAAATTCCCCATGCTACGGCAAATCCTGTGAGGAAAGTGCGCAGTTTGTTTCGGCGAATTGTGTTTAATATTTCGTATAAAAGACTAAGCATAAACGTAAGCGTTATTTGATATTTTGTATTCCAAAAGCAGAAATATTATGTTCTGAATTATCTTCGATTTTTTCGATAATGCCGTCTTTCAATCTGATAATTTTATTTGTTTGATTAGCCACTCCCGATTCGTGAGTAACAATAATCATAGTCATTCCCGTAGCGTTCACTTTTTTGAGAACATCAATAACTTCGGCAGAGGTTTTGCTGTCGAGCGCTCCTGTGGGCTCGTCGGCAAGAATAATTTGCGGTTTCGAAATCAGAGCGCGGGCAATTGCTACACGTTGTTTTTGTCCGCCCGAAAGTTCGCTTGGCATGTGATGCGCCCATTCTTTTAACCCTAATTTATCAAGATATTCCATCGCTATTTTGTTTCGCGCTTTTCGGCTTACTTTCTGATAATAAAGCGGAAGCGCAACATTTTCCATAGCGTTTTTAAACGAAATAAGATTGAACGATTGAAAAATAAAACCTATTAATTTGTTGCGAAAATGCGCAGCCTGCGTTTCGCTAAGGTTTTTTATCAGTTCATTGTTCAGATGATATTCGCCGGTATCGTAATTATCAAGAATACCGAGAATATTGAGCAGCGTTGATTTTCCCGAGCCCGAAGCGCCCATTATCGAAACAAGCTCGCCTCTGGTAATTTCCAAGTCAATTCCTTTGAGAACGTGCAACGGCGCACCGTTGTAGTAGGTTTTGTTTATGTTTTTCAGCTTTATTATTGTTGACATCCTTGATATTTATTTTATTTTTATGCAAATGTATATTTGTTTTATTTATAAAGTTATATATGCTTGTTAAATTTTATTAATTAGTCGTTTGTATTCCGTAATTCCGTATTTAGTCGTTAGTATTTAGTCGTTGGTATTTAGTCGTTGGTATTTAGTCGTTAGTATTTAGTCGTTGGTATTTAGTCGTTATATCAATAAATTTTTACAATTAATTTTTCTAACTTCTTTGTTCTTGTGTTCTTAGTGTTTTTTTCTTTGTTTTCTTAGTCTTTTTTGTTTTTTAACCACAAAGTTCACAAAGTTTTTTCATTTACAGCCTTCGTAATTCGTAATTGTTTTTTGTTCTTAACCACAAAGTTCACAAAGTTTTTCACAAAGAACACAAAGTTTTTTCATTTACAGCCTTCGTAATTCGTAATTTGTAATTCGTAATTGTTTTTCATTTTTTTACTATATTTTATTTTGTTTTTCATTTTCTTGATATATTAATTCGCTACAAAAGTATATATTTTCTGATACTATGTATGACAAAGTAGTAGATATTTTCAGTTAAATAATATTAAATGCCGTTAATCCATTAATTTTCAACGCAAAAAATAATTGAATAAAACCCCAAACAACATTTATTTTCACATTAAACACATTAAACATATTCCCACATTAATCACATTTTCCTCACATTAATCATATTCCCACATTAATCACATTAACACATTTTCCCATTAATCATTAACCATTAATCATTAATCATTAACCACTAATCATTAACCACTAATCATTAACCATTAATCACTAACCATTCTCTATACATATAACGAACAAACCCGCGATTTGTTGCATCAAAAAACAAAAAAAAGTGAAAAAAAGATTTAAAGTGTTTATAATTAGGAAAATAATTTTGTTAAAATTTTTAGTAAAAAAAGAAAAAACTGTTCAAAAAGTGGATTTTTTCACTTTATCGAACAGTTTTTTATTGAGTATTTCGAAAAATTACATTTTTATTTTTTCGGTTCGTTCGTGTTTATATTTGAATATAAAAGCAAAAGCAATTCCAATAACGAGAGCGTAGGCGGCAAATATAAACCATGCCGATGCCCAGCTTGGCGTTTCTGCTTTGTTCACAAAATTGTTTACAATTGCGCCGGCAGCATAAGAGCCGACAATTGCGCCAATGCCGTTTGTCATCAACATAAATAATCCTTGTGCGCTTGCCCGTATTTTTGGGCTGGTAGTTTGTTCTACGTACAGCGAGCCTGAAATATTGAAGAAATCAAACGCCATTCCGTAAACAATCATCGAAAGAATAAGCAATGGCAAGCCTTCGCCCGGATTTCCAATTCCAAACAGTGCAAAACGCAAAAACCATGCAAACATACTCATCAGCATAACTTTTTTTATTCCAAATCGCTTTAAGAAAAATGGAATTGTGAGAATAAACAATGTTTCGGAAATTTGAGAAACAGAAAGTAAAATAATAGAATGTTCAACGCCAAACGAGTGCGCATATTCGGGAACAGACGCAAAACTGCTAAGGAATAAATCGCCAAAACCGTTGGTAATCTGCAACGCCGCCCCCAGCAACATCGAAAAAATGAAGAATACAATCATTTTTCGTTGTTTAAACAATGCAAACGCCCGCAAACCCAAAATATCTATCCACGATTTGCTTTCGGGATTTTTATTGACATCGCACTTAGGCAACACAAACGAATACATAGCCAGCATCAATGATGCAATAGCCGATACGTATAATTGAATTTCGGAATTTTTGAAACCTGTAATATCAACCGTCCACATTGCACATATAAATCCAATAGTTCCCCACACGCGAATAGGTGGAAAATCTTTTATAACATCCATTTTTGCTTTTGCAAGCGCATTGTATGCCACAGAGTAGCTCAAAGCAAGTGTAGGCATATAAACCATAACGCACGCCAGCATCAAAACGTAAAGCGGAATGTAAGTAGTTTGAAATGCTGCCGCAGTGAGCAATACAGCACCCAAAAAATGACAAATGCCGTACAGTTTTTGTGCAGGAATCCAGCGGTCGGCAATGATACCAAGCAATGCAGGCATAAATAAAGATGCAATACCCATTGTTGCAAAAAAACTGCCTATTTGCACACCGTTAAAATGTAAATTGTTGCCAACGTAGCTGCCAAACGAAATTAGCCATGCTCCCCAAATAAAAAATTGGAGAAAATTCATTACGATAAGTCGAAATTTTAAACTCATAAAAATATTTTTTAGTGTTTATGTTTGCACAAAATTAAAAAAAATATTTGAAATGTTGTAAAAATATATTTTTATAAAATTGATGTGCGGATGAAAAAGGAAGAAACAAGAGGTTGGAAAGTTTGTCAAGTTTTTAAAGATTTAAAATCAAAAAATCTGCGTAAATCTGTCGTATCTGCGTTATCTGCGTGCTAATTTTCAACTCAACAAAAAACAACTCAACACGCAAAACAATCATTTTTCAATTTTTATTTGGATGATATATATTTCTGTTTCGGTTTCTTGTTTGGCATAAATTGTTACTCTAAAAACTTCGCCGCCTTGTGCTGTATATATTCCTATCAAATATATTCTTCCGTTTTGTTCGTTTTTTTGATGTCGTATTTCAAAATCTTTTGGCTTGTAATTCGAAAAAAAATCTTTGAAAATTATTGCCGATTGCGAACGACTATAAAAATTTTCTTTACCGAAAATATTACAACTGACATTGTTACCGAAACTTGTTGAAAGCATAGTGGCATTTCCGGTAATAAAACATTCTTTGATTTGAGAAAATAAATCGGACTGTGCAAAACTCACAGAGCTTGCAAAAAAAAATACAAGTATTATTTTCAATATTTTTCCCATTTAATTTATTTTCACATCTTAATAAAGTATAATAATTACAGCAAAAACAATGCCAAAATACTATTTTAATGTTATTTTTACTGTAAAATTAAACGCTTCAAAGATAATTACAATAAACAAATTAACAATACACTCTATTTTTTATTTACACTGTTAAAACTTGTAAATCAACAAATAAATAATAATTGTAACATAATGTATAATAATTATTCGTAAATATTTATTATTTTTGCCGCCAATTATGAATATAAATTTAAATAAATTTTAAAAGTATGAAAACAAAAAATTTTAACTTAATAATATTAATGTTAGTATTGTCTGCGGCATCGATGTATGCGCAACAATCAACAATAGCAGAAGGTGGTTATATTGTGAAAGATAACAATAGCACAGGTTACAGAATAAACGGAATAACTGTTTTGTCGGGATATGCAAATATCGAATATAAAGAAGGTTTTTTGATATTATCAAGAGCCGACGGCACAAAAGCAGTTGCCGATGCTCGCGATGGAAGAATCAAAACCGATTTTATCAAATGTAAAAGCATTTATCTTAACCCCGGTACGGTGCTGTTTTATAATGGCGAAAAAAACGATATATTAATATCAACTTACACTTGGCAACCCGTAACAACATTACAGTTGTCGCCCGATGCTGGCAGCTATGTTCCTGTAACAACTGCCGAAAAAAGTTTTTTTGACAATGTTGTAGCAACACCGGCAGCACAAGAAATATCAAATCGCAGTACAAACAACAATCATCAATCTGAATATATTGTTACGCAGACTCAAACAACAGAAAAAACTTTAAATCAAACCGAAACTGTTGCAGAAAACACTGCAAAACAACATAAAGGCGAGCCGATAATTATAAGAATAGAAGGTAAAGATTATATTTTATTTAATGAAAAAGATATTTTCGGCGCAGAAAAAATAACTGCACTCACCAAAAATTTTGCGGATGAAAAATGGTATTTCGTAATTAAAGCCGACAATGCCTACGGCGTAGTTTATATAAAAAAGGATACGCCCACTCGATTGGGAGGAATAAGCATAGGTTTAAAATATTACAAAATAGAATCGGCTAATAACGGCTATAACGTTGTGAATTGCTATTTGCCCGATGGTGCTACGGTTCAGCGATGGTGGGACGGCAAAACATTAGATGAAAAGCCACTGTCGTCAGCAAAATAAAAATATGCTTTTCTTGGATAAGGGAAAGTTTCTGTTTGTTTCCATTTATGTATCTCTTGTTAAAAACGAGAGATACTTTTATTTTAGTTATACAAAATAAATAATATGA
>JAITPP010000227.1 GCA_031289385.1 Prevotellaceae bacterium
ACATTATCACTGATAATGAAAAATTTATAAATATACTAAATTTCAAATCTCTTGCTCAAACGGCCTAAAAAGAACTTGCGAAAGTTGAATAAAAGTTGAATACACCAAAATATTGATAATAAATACATTGACCTCGCACAAAATAAAATTAACAATAGACCAAGAAAAAATTTGGGATTTTTAACTCCTAATGAAAAGTTTTACTAATTTTGCATAATAAAAAAGTTGCATTTGTAACTTGAATGTGCGCATTATGAAAAAATATATCTTGCAAAATATAATTAAAAGCAAAATAATTGTATTATTATTTTTGACGTCATTGTTGTTTAGTAATTGTTGTATGCCTGTTCTTTCATTAGAAAACAGTAATAAAAACGTTGAAGACGTACGCATCATTAAGGATGAATGGTCGAGTTATTTTACTGGCGGAGTTCAGTCAATCACAGGACATAATAGATATAAATACTCTAATGATTCGTTGAAAGCAAGATTATTTTACCGTTTTAGTATTCCAAAAAAAGTATCAACAGTTAAATTGAATTCTTTTTCTTTTACTCGAAATAAAAATAAAGATACAATACCATACGCCTTGTATTACAGAGGTATAAGTGCAGATAGCTGTAAAGGGTATATAATAACAGATGTAGATAGTCTGCCATTTTATCTGAACGAGGAAGAAAAAAAACAATTTAAAGGAGCTGTTTCTATTATAATAGAATGTTCCGAAATATATGTGAAAATCAATAATATATATATAAGTTACGATATAGAGATAGATGACGAACATATAATTAAAAATAATATAAAATATAAGCGGCGTTTGTATTTTGATTGTCGTCCTAAGTTTTAGATTTGTTGATAAATTTATATAAACAAAATTGAATAATAAAAGTTAAAAAAAATAGAATAATGATAGCCCCACGCTCGGCATAGTTTACAAACTTACGAATAAAAAAATATGAATATAGAATATAAGATAAAAGAAAAAGAAAAAGAAAAAAAATTGTAATTGATTTTATCTGCATAAATCCGCCGCATCTGCGAGCTAAAAAGAATGAAGAATGAAGAGTTAAGAATGAAGAATTATTTTTTATTCAAAAATAACTTCTCTAACTTCTTAACTCCAACTTACAACTTACGACTTACAACTTACGACTTATGACTTACAACTTACGACTTATGACTTACGACTAACTTAAACAAATCAACAAAAAACAAATCAACAATAGGCAATAATCAATAATTTTTGTAATTTTGCATATAATTAACATTTAAACCTTATGAATAAAGAGCCAAAAATCAAAGTCGGAATACTAAACGAAACCAAAGTGGAATTTCGTTTGTACGGCAATTATAAAACTTCGCAAGGCGATATTTTAACCGATTTATATACCGCTGAAATCAGTAATGAAAATATTTTTTTAA
Organism: Prevotellaceae bacterium; assembly: GCA_031289385.1. Taxonomy (GTDB): domain Bacteria; phylum Bacteroidota; class Bacteroidia; order Bacteroidales; family UBA932; genus JAIRKV01. The sequence goes on from JAITPP010000227.1 coordinate 1,426, forward strand.
TCGGAAATGACGGCAAAAAATTATTGCTCGCAAATTTTGAAATTTTAGAACCTGCCGACGAAAATACGTCATTTTTTGAATTAATTGACGTTACAATAGGCGTTGATTTTCATTGGCAGCGCAAAGAAAATCAGAAATTCAAAGGCGCGTTGCAATTTATTATCGAAAACGAAAAAATTACGGCGGTTAATGTAATCAATATCGAAGATTATTTAACCTGTGTGATTTCTGCCGAAATGAGCGCAACAAGTTCTATGGAATTGCTTAAAGCACACGCTGTTATTTCGCGAGGCTGGCTTCTTGCACAAATCAAAAAAGGCGAAAAAATCAACGAAAATAAAACCGTTTACAAATCAATAAACGAAACGGCAAACGCATATATTCGCTGGTGGGACAGAGAAGATCACAAAAATTTTGATGTGTGCGCCGACGATCATTGCCAACGTTATCAAGGTGTTACACGAGCAAATACTCAATACGTAACAGATGCTGTTGAGGCAACGCGAGGAATGGCATTAACGTTTAACGGAGAAATTTGCGATGCCCGTTTTTCAAAATCCTGCGGCGGCGTGATGGAAAAATTTGAAAGCGCATGGGAATCCGTAGAACATCCGTATTTACAAGGCTTAGCCGATACCGACAACGAAAAAGCCATTGATTTGACAATAGAAGAAAACGCCGAAAATTGGATTCGCACTTCGCCCGCAGCGTTTTGCAACACTCACGACAAAACAATATTATCGCAAGTGCTTAACGATTATGATCAAGAAACAAACGATTTTTATCGCTGGAAAGTTGAATACACGCAAGCCGAAATTTCAGAATTGGCACATCGCCGTTCGGGTTTCGATTTTGGCGAAATTATTGATATTATTCCCATTCGGCGCGGAACTTCGGGACGAATTACAGAATTAAAAATTGTAGGCACAAAATTGGTAAAAACCATAGGAAAAGAATTAATGATTCGCCGAACATTTTCAAATTCACATCTTTACAGCTCTGCATTTGTTATTGATAAAGACGATGAACAAAACGGAATTCCGCAAAAAATCACTTTTACAGGCGCAGGCTGGGGACACGGCGTTGGTTTATGCCAAATAGGCGCAGCGGTGATGGGCGCAAAAGGCTATAATTACAACAAAATTTTGGCTCATTATTTTCCAAATTCAAAACTCGAAAAACTTTATTAACATATTGATTATTAATAAAAACAAATAAAAATATTATCATGTCAGAAAATAAGAAAAACAACAAAAATGCTTGGTCGTGGATTCCTTCGCTCTATTTTGCCGAAGGTATTCCTTATGTAATAGTAATGACTGTTGCCGTTATTATGTTTAAGCGTCTTGGAATATCAAATACCGATATTGCACTTTACACAGGCTGGCTTTATTTGCCATGGGTGGTAAAACCTCTTTGGAGTCCGCTGGTGGATTTACTGAAAACAAAACGCTGGTGGATAGTTATTATGCAACTTATAATAGGCGCAGCTTTCGGCGGTATTGCACTTGCGTTGCCGTTGCCCATATTTTTTAAAGCCTCGTTGATTTTCATGTGGCTGCTGGCATTTAGTTCGGCAACTCACGATATTGCCGCCGACGGGTTTTATATGCTTGCGCTTAACGAACATCAACAATCATATTTTGTTGGAATACGAAGCACTTTTTACCGCATAGCAACAATCACAGGACAAGGAATATTGATTATTATTGCAGGCTCGCTCGAAGCGTGGACAGGTTTATCGCCCGTAGAAATAAATATCACGGCAAGTAATAATATCGTGCATGAAATCGTTTTGCCCGAAACTCCAAACATCAGCGCAGTATCCGAAAACGACGAACTTGGATTTATTGTTACTTCTGAAAATATCGAAATATCAACAAAAAACATAACCACACACCAACTCGATTCTGTTAAAAATTTAGTTGAATCGCATAATAAAACTATGGGATTTGTTTATGTCGATACGGTGAAAAAGACAGAAAATAAAACCGACGGATGGTGGACAAATTATATTTCAAAACCTTTGGGCGGTTGGCTGCGTAGAACATTTAATCCCGAAAAACCGGCTGATGATGAAAAAAGTCTTGCAGGAAACGTTGCCGTTGCAGGAATTATGCTGAATAAAAAACCCGAAGAAAACAAAGAAATTATATTAAATATGCGCCTTAAAAAAGACAACGATATAAAACTTATTTCGGGCGAACGCTTGGTTTTCAATTCAAAAAACTGGGATAAACCGGCTTACGTTATGGTGCAGATTGATAAAAAAGCAGTAATAGCCGACGATTCTATTAAAGGAACATCAGGAAATATTCAGCTTGCATGGTCTATTTTGTTTTTCATACTAAGCGGGTTGTTTATTGCGCTTTTCATATATCACCGACTTATTTTGCCACGTCCCGAAAGCGACAAAGCCGCATCAAAAGGCGATGGTATGTTTAAAGAATTTTTAGTAACATTTAAAATATTCTTTTCAAAGAAAAATATTTTACTTATACTCTCATTCTTACTGCTTTACAGACTTGGCGAATCACAAATTGTAAAAATGGCAGCACCCTTTTTATTAGATACACGCACATCGGGAGGCTTGGGATTAACAACAAGCCAATTGGGCATAATATACGGAACTATTGGAGTTGTAATGCTTACCGTAGGCGGAATTTTAGGCGGATTGGCAGCCTCCAAAAAAGGACTGAAATATTGGCTCTGGCCTATGGCTCTGGGTATAAATATTCCGCATTTGGTTTATGTTTATTTGTCGTATGCGCAACCCAACAGTTTATTAATAGTAGGCTCATGCGTTGCATTTGAACAATTTTGCTATGGCTTTGCTTTCACAGCCTATATGCTTTATATGATATATGTTTGCGAAAGCA
>JAITPP010000011.1 GCA_031289385.1 Prevotellaceae bacterium
GCCGGGACGCGCTGCTGAAATTATCAGAGAAGGCTTATTCAGAGGCGTTGATAACGGTTATTTGCTTACCGATCGCGCTTTTGCAGGTGCTGACACGTTGGCAACTTCGTATGCTCTTGCAACGGCAATCAAAAAAATCGGCGAGTACGATATTATTATCGGTGGACGCCAAGCGATTGATGGCGATACAGCGCAAGTAGGACCGCAGGTTGCCGAAAAATTAAGTCTTACCCAAATAACATACGCCGAAGAAATTGTTAAAATCGAAAATGACAGAATTACAGTTAAACGTCACATTCCGGGGGGAATTGAAACGGTAGAAGGACCTTTGCCTATTGTTATTACGGTAAATGGCTCGGCGGCGGCATGTCGTCCGCGAAATGCAAAGTTGGTGCAAAAATACAAACACGCCAAAACGCCAACTGAAAGAAAAGAAACACAGTCGTCTTATGACGATTTGTACGCTACACGCGATTATCTCAACCTTGTTGAATGGAGTGTTGCCGATGTAAACGGCGATATTGAACAATGCGGTTTATCAGGTTCGCCAACGAAAGTGAAAGCCATTCAAAACATTGTTTTTCAGGCAAAAGAAAGCAAAACAATAAACGGCAGCGATAACGAAGTTGAAGAATTAATCGTTGAATTATTAAACAATCATACCATAGGATAAGGTATAAAAATTAATTAAAATAAAACAGATATATAATGAATAATTTATTTGTATATTGCGAAATAGAAGACAATATTATTGCAGACGTAAGCCTCGAACTGCTTACAAAAGGACGCTCGCTGGCAAATCAGTTAAAATGCGGTTTGGAAGCAATTGTTGCAGGCAGCAAACTGGATGGTATTGAAAAACAAGTAATACCTTACGGCGTAGATAAACTGCATATATTTGACGGTGAGGGACTTTATCCTTACACCTCGCTTCCGCATACATCAATTTTGGTAAACTTGTTTAAAGAAGAAAAACCGCAAATTTGTTTGATGGGCGCAACAGTTATCGGGCGCGATTTAGGTCCGCGCGTATCGTCGGCACTTAAAAGCGGATTAACGGCAGACTGTACTTCGTTGGAAATAGGCTCGCACGAAGATAAAAAGAACAATATCGTTTACGAAAATCTTTTATATCAAATTCGTCCCGCTTTTGGCGGAAATATTGTAGCAACAATTATCAATCCCGAACACCGTCCGCAAATGGCGACAGTTCGCGAAGGCGTAATGAAAAAAGAAATTCTTGACGAAAACTACAAAGGCGAAATTGTAAAACACGATATTAAAAAATATGTTGCCGACACCGACTATGTTGTAAAAGTAATTGAACGCCATATCGAAAAAGCAAAACATAATCTTAAAGGCTCGCCGATTATAATTTCGGGCGGTTACGGCGTAGGTTCAAAAGAAAATTTCAGATTGCTGTACGATTTGGCAAAAGTAATAAACGGAGAAGTAGGAGCAAGCCGCGCTGCCGTTGATGCAGGATTTGCCGAACACGACAGACAAATCGGGCAAACAGGAATTACCGTACACCCCAAATTATATATTGCCTGCGGAATTTCGGGACAAATTCAGCACATTGCAGGAATGCAAGACAGTTCTATAATAATTTCAATCAATACCGACGAAAATGCACCAATAAATCAAATTGCCGATTATACAATTATCGGAGATGTGATGGATGTTATTCCGAAAATGATTAAATATTATAAGAAAAATTCAAAATAAAATTTAAAAAATAACCGTTTTCTGTTTTTGTAAAAACGCGGAAAACAACATATTAAAAGATTATGGCAAATTTTTATACAGACAACAAAGACATGCAATTTCATTTATCGCATCCGCTGATGAAAAAAATTGTAGAGTTGAAAGAGAAAAATTTTGAAGACAAAGATAAGTTTGACTACGCTCCCGTCGATTTTGAAGATATGATGGACAGTTACGACAAAACTCTTGAAATAATAGGCGAAATTTGTGGCGAAATTATTGCAGCCAATGCCGAAAGCGTTGACCACGAAGGACCAAAGCACGAAAACAATCGCGTAACGTATGCCGCAGGAACTCAGCAAAATCACGAAGCCTTGCTAAAAGCAGGCGTTTACGGAATTTCGCTGCCGCGCGAATACGGCGGATTAAATTTTGCTATGGTGCCTTATGTTATGGCAGCCGAACTTGTATCGCGCGCCGATGCTGGATTTGGAAATATCTGGGGCTTACAGGATTGCGCCGAAACAATTCACGAATTTGCATCAAAAGAAATTCAAGACGAATATCTACCGCGAATACATAAAGGCGACACTTGTTCTATGGATTTAACCGAGCCCGACGCTGGCTCTGATTTGCAATCGGTACAACTGAAAGCAACGTTTGATGAAAAAAACAATCGCTGGCTGCTCAATGGAGTAAAACGTTTTATCACAAACGGCGATGCTCAGATTAAATTGGTTTTGGCTCGCAGCGAAGAAGGAACAAAAGACGGCAGAGGCTTGTCGTACTTCGTTTGCGACAATAATCACGATGACAAAATTCTTGTTCGCCGTATCGAAAATAAATTGGGAATTAAAGGCTCGCCTACCTGCGAATTGGTTTTCCGCAACGTTCCTGCAAAACTTATTGGCGAACGCCGACTGGGATTGATAAAATACGTGATGTCGCTTATGAACGGTGCTCGGCTGGGCGTTGCCGCACAATCGGTTGGACTAAGCGAAGCGGCTTATAACGAAGCCCTGAAATATGCAAACGAACGCGCACAATTCGGAAAAAAAATTATTAATTTTCCTGCTGTTTATGAGTTACTTGTAACAATGAAAGCACGTTTGCAGGCATCACGCTCGCTGCTTTACGAAACATCCCGTTTTGTTGATATTTACAAAGCATACAATCTCATAAGCAACGAACGCAAACTTACTCCCGAAGAACGCGAAGAACATAAAGAATATCAACGTTTAGCAGATATGTATACGCCCATTTTGAAACTTTTTGCAAGCGAATACGCCAACCAACTGGCTTATGATGCAATTCAAATTCACGGCGGCTCGGGATTTATGAAAGATTATTTGGTTGAACGTCTTTACAGAGATGCACGAATTTTGAATATTTACGAAGGAACGTCGCAACTGCAAGTTGTGGCAGCAATTCGCGGCGTTACAACAGGCGCATATTTAAATAAAATTCGCCAATACGAAACAAGTGTAACTGCTACGGAATATGCTGATATTAAACAACAATTGGTTGCGCTTACAGAAGATTACCAACAGGCAGTTGCAATAGTTGCCGAAACAAAAAATCAGGAATATATTGATTTTCACGCACGCCGTTTGGTTGAGATGGCTGGACATATAATGATGAGTTATCTGCTTTTGCTTGATGCACAACGCAGTAACGAATATGCAAAAATTGCCGAAGTATATACAAAACGCTCGGTAGCATGGAATCAAGAAAGATTTAATTATATAAAATCATTCAAATTAGAAGATATTGAAAACTTTAAATCAGTAATTGAATAAATTTATTATTAATTTTTGTAAAAGGCTGTCGTAAAAAATTTATTGACAGCCTTTTATATTAAAAATTAGTAGAAACGGAAAATTATCCATCTCTACAAAAACACGCAAAATGAAAAAAACGCAAAAAACAAATGCAGCGCGTTTGCTCGACAGCAAAAAAATATCTTATCAATTAATTGCTTATGAAGTTGATGAAACGGATTTAAGCGCAATACACGTTGCCGCTCAACTTGGCGAGCCGATTGATATTGTATTCAAAACGCTGGTTTTGCGCGGCGACAAAAGCGGCGTTTTTGTTTGCATTATTCCTGCTGCCGCCGAAGTAAATTTAAAAACAGCAGCCAAAATTTCGGGCAACAAAAATTGCGATTTAATTCCAATGAAAGAAATTTTATCAATCACAGGTTACATACGCGGCGGCTGCTCGCCAATAGGAATGAAAAAAAACTTTCCTGCCTACATTCATAAAACATGCCTGCAATTTCCTTATATTTACATAAGTGCAGGAGTGCGCGGACTGCAAATTAAAATCACTCCAACCGATTTGATTACGGCAAGCAATGCAACCGTGTGCGAACTAATTTGAAAGAAATCAGGAAGTTAATTGTGAATATTTTATATTTATTATTGACTATTTACTATCACTACTGTCCGACTAAAATAATTGCAAAACGACTTGTTTGTTTCATTTTTTTTACAGGTTCACATTTTTAATGTTTTAATGCAACGAGAATCGCATATTCGGAGTTGAAAAATATT
>JAITPP010000026.1 GCA_031289385.1 Prevotellaceae bacterium
GAACGTGTTGATAATATTGCTTGCGCTTTGCTTTCGCTTGGCGTTGAAAAAGGCAGTAAGGTAGGAGTTTGGGCAAAAAACGTTCCCGATTGGCTGACGTTTATGTTTGCCTCTGCAAATTTAGGTGCTGTGCTGGTAACATTAAATACCAACTACAAAAAATCGGAAGTAGAATATATAATGCAAAACGCCGATATTCATACAATGTGCTTGGTTAGCGGCTATCGCGACAATAATTATATTGATATTATTTACGATTTAGTTCCCGAATTAAAAATACAACGGCGCGGCGAACTCAACAGCCAACGCTTTCCCCAACTGAAAAACGTTGTGTACATCGGACAAGAAAAATACAGAGGAATGTACACAACCCTCGAACTTATTGTGATGGGGAAATATATGGACAAAGAGCCTTTGCGCAAAATATCGGCAACAGTAAATTGCCACGACGAAGTAAATATGCAATACACGTCGGGAACAACAGGATTTCCGAAAGGCGTAATGCTTTCGCACCACAATATATTAAACTGCGGCATGGCAACAGGCGAATTTATGAGTTTTACGTCCGCCGACAAACTTCTTACCTGCGTTCCGCTGTTTCACTGTTTTGGATGCGTGCTGGCATTATGCGCCGTAATTACTCACGGCTCGACACTTGTGATGGTTGAAGATTTTGACGCGCTGAAAGTACTTGCATCTATTCACAAAGAACGCTGCACAATACTCTACGGAGTGCCTACAATGTTTATCGCCGAACTTAATCATCCCATGTTCGATATGTTTGATGTTACATCGTTGCGCACGGGAATAATGGCAGGCTCGGTTTGCCCGATAGAAACCATGAAACAGGTTATGGAACGTATGCACTGCAACGTGATAAGCGTATATGGACTAACCGAAACATCGCCCGGAATGACTGCCACACGAATTGCCGACACCGCCGAAGTGCGCGCAACAACCGTAGGACACGAATTTCCTTTTGTCGAAGTAAAAGTTATAAATCCCGAAACAGGCGACGAATGTGCCGCAGGCGAACAAGGCGAAATGTGTTGCAAAGGCTACAATATTATGAAAGGATATTATAAAAACGCCGAAGCAACCGCCGAAATTATCGACACCAACGGATTTTTACATTCAGGCGATTTGGGCGTGCGGGATGAAGATGGAAATTACAGAATAACAGGACGAATAAAAGATATGATAATTCGCGGAGGCGAAAATATTTATCCTCGCGAAATAGAAACATTTTTGTATCGCCTGCCGCAAATAAAAACGGTAGAAGTAGTAGGCTTAACAAGCCCCAAATACGGCGAACAGGTAGCCGCATTCATAACATTAAAAGACTGCGAAATTCTTACCGAAGAAGACGTTTTAGCCCATTGCAACGGAAATATAGCCCGCTACAAAATCCCGAAATACATATTTTTCATAGATGAATTTCCAATGACAGCAAGCGGCAAAATTCAAAAATACCGCCTCCGCAACTTAGGACTCGAACTGCTTGAACGCACAGGCGTGGAAATTGTTTAATTTGCTAACTTCGTCTGTGTGTTTGATTTGCTCAAACCCCTGATATTCTTTGGATATTAAAGTACTCATATTATTATTTTTTTGTTCAAATATACTATTTTATTTTCTTATTGCCTTTTCTAAAATACTTTTTCAACACCTTCAAATTATATATGGTATGAAAAACGGCAAAAACCAAAAATGATTTGCCGCATAAGGAATGTGCCGCTCGCCATACAGGAGTGCCAAATTCATCCAGCACATAAGCGGTTACGACAGTCAGTACAAGAGTTATCAGTAAGCCTATTGAAATTATGGCGCGTTTATTTATCTTTCGCTTATTCATAATATAATTGTTGATTAATTACTTTTTCTCTGTCTAAATTTTCCATAATTTTTTGTTTTAAAACTTATTTCATTGTTCTGTTTTATCTCCATAGCGCATCGGACAGATAGTTCTGCATATATTGCAATCCGTAGTATCAAATCCACGTTTTGTTTTTCTGTAAGCGTGATTTCTGCACAATTTTTGATTGACAACACCATTTTCAATAGTGCCGACAGGACAATTATCCTCACATTTATGACAATTATTCATACAAATATTTTGTGAAACAGAGTCTGAAAGCAAATCCAAATCGGTAAGAATCATAACCCTAACAAGATTTTTAAAAACCATGTTAGGGTTATAATAAACAGAATATATAAAAAGCCGCCGTATTATAATTTTATACGTTCTACTTTCAATTCATCGATTTTTGTTGTGCCTACTTTTAGTTCTTCGCCAAGTTTGATGTGGCTTGCATCGTTAATTGTCATGGCTTTGTATTGGCTGAAAAATGCAACGGCAGCGGTATCTACGGCAACAGGATCGGTTGACATAAACAGGGCTTTTGCCAATTGTACATCGTTGGCGCTTTTGCCTTGTGGTCCGTTTTGAGTCATAATTCTGTACGCATCAACAATGTTAAGAGCAGGTTTTTTTCTGAATGTTGCAAAGTCGGCAATACATTGCTGCAAGTCGTTGGAGTGCCAAAATCTGCGATCCCACACTACGCCCATGCTGTTTTTCAGCGATATCGTCATTTTTGCACCGCCGTGATTTTTTAATATCGGAACATTAATCCATACGTCGTAATCTAAAACTGCTTCGTGTACTTTTGCCGATTTAAGGCGTTTGCCGTTGGGGATTGATACTTCGCGATAATATTTTTCTTCGTGGGCAAACAGCATTTTTCCGCCTGCTGCTTTTACGGCATCTTCAATTCCGCTGTTTTTGTAGCATCCACGCCATTCGTCGCAAGTGTGATCGAATACGCCAACTTCCGATGCTCCGGCAGCAAGGCAATCTTTAATAATCGCCGATACTAACAGTGGATTTGTGTCGGCAGCAAGTTCGGGAGTTTTGTTCCATCCGATGTTTGGTTTTATCACAACACTCTGTCCTTTTTTAACAAATCTGCCGATTCCTCCCATCGAGGCAATTGCTTTTGCATAAAGTTGAGCAGGCTCGCCGCCCATTACGGCAACCAAGTCGTTAAATTCCTGTGCGGGATTTGAGGGCATCGAGGCAAAAAGTTTTCCCGATTTCAGTTGTAACACACTTGCAAATCCGCCTAATGCAAGCGCTCTGAGAAAGTTTCTACGTTCCATAATGAACAATGTATTAATTAATGTAACAATTTTCGTCAAAGATATAAATTTATTTTTAAAGAGGCAAGAAGTTAATCAGAAGTTAGAAGAAGTTAAGAATTTATAGAAGTTAAGAATCAATTACGAATTATGAAGTTTACCGAATAAAAAGTCTTTTGTGTTCTTAGTGGTTAGAAAAAAGAAAAACCACAAAGCGCACAAAGTTTTTCACAAAGGACACAAAAAATGAATAAATTACGAATTACGAAAAAACCAAGTCCGAAGGATTTAAACATTGATAATCCCGTATGCATCGCAGCGGAATGCGGGGATAGAAAAGCGCGACAAGCAAAAAGTGCGGAGCACAAAAGCAAAATAGAATCACAACCGTTCCGTGTAGAATTAAGAATTAAGAGATAAGAATGAACTTATGACTTAGGACTTACAACTTAGGACTTACAACTTAGGACTTACAACTTACGACTTACAACTTATGCACTTACAACTTTAAAATATCAAAATCCCGATAGCAAACTTGCATTTCGGGATTTTGGAGTTATGGAGAATTTGGGGGTTCTATTTTGAAGTTTTTATATAAATAAAAACAGTTTTAATCATAA
>JAITPP010000127.1 GCA_031289385.1 Prevotellaceae bacterium
AAATATTTTTGGAACACTCGAAAAAGTCAGAATTTTTGGAGTGTTGCAACGTATTGCCTGTGCGTATTTTATCGGAATTTTTATCTGTCTTTTACTGAAATCCACAAAAAAAATTGCAACTGCCGGCATCGCTCTAATGTTCATATTTTGGGGAATTTTATTTGCCTATAATCCCGACAAACCTTACGATAAAAAAGAAAATGCCTGTCGTGCCGTAGATTTGATAATTCCCGGTGAAACACATACTTACAAAGGTTACAGCCGAACACTTGACGTTGAAAATTTCAATTTCAGCGTAGTAGATGAAACACATTTTAAAGTGCAACCTGCCGATAATACAAATATCGACTTGAAATACACATCGTTTGCATCTGTTGCCGATTATAAATTGGATAAAAATATACACGATAATTATATTTTATACACCGTTACGCCTCGCGAAAATATAACCACAGAAAACGCTGTCGCAAAGTCAATTACGCAATTAAAAGCCGCCACAGAAACCTTAGCGTTCGACCCTGAGGGTTTATTGGGAGCAATGTCGGCAGCAGCAACAGTAATTTTCGGATTTTTAATAGGCAGATTAATCAATTTTTATTCTGAAAATAAAGAAAAACTTTGTTTGCATCTGTTGCTTTTGGGAACATTTTCTACTTTTGTCGGAATGTTTTGGGGGCAATGGTTCATCATAAGCAAACCGTTGTGGACAGGCTCGTATGTGTTGTATGCCGGCGGATTAGCGATGATTATTCTCGCATTTTTCATTTGGCTGATGGATGTAAAATGTTGCAATCAGAAATATTTTCGCCCGCTTATTGCATTTGGCTCAAATCCGCTATTTTTGTTTGTGATGTCGGGAGTAATTGCCAAAACTATGGCATTTGCTTATTTCGATATAGAAAACACTTCACTTAAAGGCTGGATTTACAACAACATATATAAAGGCATCATAAACCCGACATTTGGTTCGATGCTGTACGCAATCACATTTATAATTGTAATGTGGATACTTGCCGAAATTCTTTATAGAAAAAAGATTTATATAAAAGTTTGAGGATAGTCGTAAGTTTTAAGTCATAAGTCGTAAGTTGGTTGTTAGTTATGAGGTGAAATTTTTGGATTTGTTGAGTTGTAACTTCTTAACTTCTCAAATAGAGTTTAAAAGTTTTGTATTTCCCTGAAAATATTTGTGTTGGCTTAATATAACTAACACAAATATTTTCACAAAAAATACAGAGAAAAAATAATCATTATATAAATAATCAAATTTTCAGTTCTCAATTAACTTTCGGATAACCGACAGGATTATTAATCATAGGAATTTGTGTTTCAGTGAGATTAAGTGCCTTTTTAAGTTCATCTTTTTTCATATACACACGCGGTACTGTAACAAATCCACAACCTGAGGCGAAAATCATAATGTTTTGCGAAACAATTCCTGCATCCAAAGCGCCCCATTGTTTCTGAGTTTCAATTTCCAAACCTTTGAAACGCGATATATCCGACACCACAAGTAAAGAAACAGGCGCATCTTTCACCGAAGCCTGAGCGTCGGCAATTAATCCGCGAAAATCGCCTGCTGCCACAGGTTTTAGTTCATTGGCAACGGCATCGTAAAAATAAGCGCCTTCTTCCATAATTACGTACACGTCAATGTCTTGATTATTGCGTGCTGTTGCCGCTGTACGGCGTCCATCGGCGCGATTAACTCCGTTGGTAGCCCACAGCAAATCCGACAAATCCTGTAAAGTAAGTTTTTCGGTAGAAAATTCGCGGGTAGATTGGCGAGCATTAAGCGCTTGCATAACAGATGTTCCTCTGTTTTTATCGGGCTCGTTTAGTTTTATCGGCGACAAACTTTGTGCGCCTATCGATGTTGCAGCAAACAACATCGCAAAAATAATTGATAATACTTTCATAAAATTTTATTTTAATCGTTATGTAAAAAATGTTTTTTATTAAAATCATTGAATTTGCCGATAATATGATTTTCTATCAAATCAACTAATCAACAATTTGATGCAAATATAAATATTTTTTGCAGATTACAATACTTTTTTTACAATTTAGAATCAAAAACAAAGAAGTTAGAGAAGTAAAAGAAGTTAAGTAACAAAAAATAAATAACATATAAAGGATTGTTCTTTTGAAAGCGCAAGCCGTAGGTTTGCATCGCTCGGTAGAAAAATAAACCACCCTTCATATTGCAAGCCGTAGGTTTGCAACCTCTGTTTTTGGTAGCAGTCCCCGTTCAGACGAGATAGAATCTCGTCCGAACAGGATTTTGCCCAAAGGGTAGGGTAGGGTATAAAATATTTTGAAAACGGTTAAAAAATATTCATTCTAAATTTGTGAATTTGTTTTTGCCCTTATTTTCAAAATTTTCCTTAGTAACAAAAAAAATCAATCAAAACAGCGGTAAAATAAATTTTATCGCTGTTTCTTTTGTATGGCGAGCATAACACATAAAATATTTTCAAATCAGCAAATCAACAAAAATCAAATCAACAACTAAGCAATCAACAAATCAACAAAAATCAAATCAACAACTAAGCAATCAACAAATCAACAAAAATCAAATCAACAATAATAAATAGTCAATAATAAATAATAAATGGTTTAGCTTCTCGACTCTTAAATTTTAATACATTGATTATTTTACAGATATATGTAGTAAGTGATAATTTTTACCTGTATTGTTATAATAATTGAGTTTTTTTATTACCTTTGTACCCTGTTTATAGAAAACAAAAGATGAATTACGTTAACAAATATGATGTGATTTTCAGTGGTTTATCTATTGGAAAACATGATTTTGTCTTCGAAATAGACAATAAGTTCTTTGAACAATTTGACTATTCAGAAATAAAACAAGGCAAACTTTTGGCTACCGTTGAGTTAAATAGGATGAATACTTCAATGACGGCAAAAGTTAGCATAAACGGCAATGTTGTTGCGGCTTGCGACAGATGTTTGGACGATGTTGAAATAAGTATCGAATACGAAGGAACACTGTTAATAAAACACGGTGAACCGACTGACGATACCGACAACAGCGATGATATAATGTATCTGAATCGCGGAGACGATACAATAAATTTTGCCCAATACATTTACGAAAGTATATGTATAAGTCTGCCGATACAGCGAGTACACGCCGACGAAAGTGATTGTAACGAAGATATGATAAAAAGATTAAAAGAAATTACAGTAAAATAACTATTATAAACAACGTTAGTAAAATAAAAAAACAGTATTAACAATTAAATTTATATTGATATGGCACATCCGAAACATCGAATATCAAAACAGAGAAGAGACAAACGCAGAACACATTACAAAGCAGAACTGCCGACATTAGCAAACTGCTCAAACTGTGGAACAGCAGTTCTTTACCATCGCGTATGCCCCGAATGTGGATTTTATAGAGGTCGCTTAGTTATCGACAAACAAGTATCTGCATAATATGAGATTCTAAAAATTGAAAAATTAAGAGTAAATATTTAATATTTTATACTCGTAATTTTTTAATTTTTAAAGTCTAATAAATATTATTGCTTATGAAAATAGGTATAGATGCAATGGGCGGCGATTTTGCTCCTTTGAACGTAGTAAAAGGGGCTATTGACACTTATGCTTGCTTGCAAAAAAACACAAAAATTGTTCTTTTTGGAGATGAAAAAAGCATAATAAAAATATGCGACGAGAATAATTTTGCAGCAAATAACTTCGATATAATAAATACAACCGAAGTTATAGGCATGGACGAACATCCTGCAAAAGCATTCAGCCAAAAAAGCAATTCGAGCATCACGGTAGGATTTGAATATCTTGCAAATAAAAAAATCGACAGCATAGCCAGCGCAGGAAGTACAGGCGCAATGATGGTAGGCGCAGTATATACGGTTAAGTTTATTGAAGGTATTTTGCGCCCCTGCATATCGGGAAGCGCACCGTTGCTTAACGGAAAAACCGCCGTTATTGCAGATGTAGGCTTAAATGTAGATTGCAAACCCGATAATCTTTTACAATATGCACTGCTTGGCTCTGTTTATGCAAAAGAAATTCTTGGTTATGAAAATCCGCGAATAGGACTTGTAAACGTAGGCGAAGAAGCCGAAAAAGGCAGTTTGCTTACAAAAGCCGCCTACGAACTTATGAAATCAGACGGACGATTTAATTTCATAGGAAATGTTGAAGGACATGAACTTTTTACAGGCGAAAAAGCAGATGTCATTATTTGCGACGGATTTACAGGAAATATAATACTTAAACAAGCAGAAGCAAATTATAGAATAGCAAAAAAACTTAATATAAAAAACGATTTTTTTGACAGATTTAACTATGAACTTTATGGCGGCACTCCGGTGCTTGGCGCAAATGCTCCCATTATTATCGGACACGGCGCGTCAACACCTTTGGCAATAAAAAATATGATTCTTCAAGCCGAATCAGTTGTACGTGTTGATTTAACAGACAAAATTAAAAAATCATTAAAACTTTAAACATGAGTAAAATAACCGCAGCAATTACCGGAATAGCAGGCTACGTTCCAGAATACATTCTCACAAACGAGGAACTAAGCAAAATGGTTGATACCACCGACGAATGGATTATGGCTCGTATTGGAATTAGAGAACGCCACATCTTACGCGAAAAAGGCTTGGGAACGTCATTTATGGCTGAAAAAGCCGTTCGCATGCTCATAGCCAAAACAAACACAAATGTAGATGATATTGATATGGTTGTGTGTTGCGGAGTTACACCCGATATGCCATTCCCTGCTACTGCAAATATTGTGAGCGATTTGGTGGGAATAAAAAAGGCTTTCGGATTTGATATTAATGCCGGCTGCTCAAGTTTTTTATTTGCACTTGCAACTGTTGCAAAATTCATAGAAACAGGAAAATATAAAAAAATAATTCTCATAGGCGCTGATAAAATTTCAACCTTTGTTGATTATACCGACCGCGCCACATGCCCCATTTTTGGAGATGGCGCAGGAGCAGTACTTATTGAACCAAACACCGAAGGCTATGGAATGATTGACGAAATACTTCATGTAGATGGTTCGGGACGTAAATATTTATACCAAAAAGCAGGAGGTTCAAGTTATCCGGCAACAATGGAAACAGTGGTAAACCGCCAACATTTTATATTTCAAGATGGACAACCTGTGTATAAAGCAGCCGTTTCAAATATGACGGAAACATCACTGAAAATGATGAAACGACACGGATTAACTTCCGAAAATATTGATTGGCTTGTTCCGCATCAGGCAAACCTCAGAATTATAAAAGCCGTAGGACAACACATGGGATTGCCCGAAGAAAAAGTTATGGTAAATATCCAACGCTACGGAAATACAACAGCAGCAACACTTCCGCTATGTATGTGGGATTTTGAAAATAGACTGAAAAAAGGCGATAATATCATACTTACTACATTCGGCGCAGGATTTACTTGGGGCGCAATATATCTGAAATGGGCTTACAACGGACACCAAATGGCTGAAAAAGAAAAAGAAATATCTTTGGATTAGTCGTAAGTTATAAGTTATAAGTCGTAAGTTGTAAGTCGTAAGTTGTAAGGCAGTTTTTAATATTAGAAATACATTTAGTTTGCTGATTTATTTAGTTATTTGAAAACATAAATCACAAATTGAAAATCATATTTTGCCCTTGTAGTTCAACGGATAGAACGGAAGTTTCCTAAACTTTAAATAGCGGTTCGATTCCGCTCAGGGGTACAAAAAATAAAAGACAATATTATTATTGATATTTTAGAACAAAACAAAGAACTTTTAAAACAATTATTAAAAAATAAAAATGACGGAAGGACATGATGTTACCGCTAATCAATCTAATGATGGAAGCGGAGTTAATACAAATAATAAAAGTGGAAATAATAATAAAAAAGACGAAAAATATATAAGTACTATTTTCTATTGGATTTCAGGTTTTTCTTTTTTATTCAGTCTAATAGCCATTTGTGGCGCATTTTTTTATAAAAATACTGTTTTGACAAACGAATCTATTGTTTTAATTTTTGTCGGCATACTTGCCACCTTTGTAGTGGTATCTAATTATATTCAAGTAAAAAGCATAGAAGATAGAACTGAAAAACAGATTAATTCGCTACAAGTCCAAATTGATGAATTTGAGAATAAATTAGACGATATTTTTATTTCACAAGGACAAGCTGATTATATTACATTCAAAATAAACAGAAAAGATATTGTAAAAAAATATATTGAGAAGTATTTAGAAAGTAATAGCATAAAAACAGAAGAAATTTTCACGCATAAAACCGAGCTTTTTACATATTTAAAAAGTCAAAATGAAGTAAAATCTGCTTGTGGAAATAACCAATTTATGATATA
>JAITPP010000217.1 GCA_031289385.1 Prevotellaceae bacterium
TTACTTTTTTATTATCTTTTTTGGGCTGTTTATTTATTTGAATTTACACAAAGTTCACAAATATTTTTTTTGTAAAAATATTTAGAATCTTTGTGAACTTTGTGCCTTTGTGGGAGAAAAAAGAAGCCAAAAAAAATAAAAATGATTTTATTCTGCCGTTCATTTCAACAAATCACAATAACGTTTTCTGTTTTCTTCAAAAGCGGGTGCAGGTTTGGTTTCGGGTTGCCTATTTTTATTTATAAATTCAATCAGTTCATCAATATTTTCGTAAAAAAGTGCGCGATAATTAAAATTTTCGACAGTTGAAAACATACTGTGGCAAGCATTGTTTTATTGTAAAATTGCGCAAATGGAAACATTCCCGAAATTTTATATTTCATATAATTTTTTGCATCATGCGTGGCAGGATGTATCAGCGGAAATAAATAATCGGACGTTGCAATATACGAATGAAATACTGCGGCATCAATATAATTTGTAAAATAAATAAATCGATGTTCGAGGCTCTGTTCGCTTATTTTTTTAATAAAATATAAACTTTCCTGCCGTTTTTGCGTATTTCCGAGTAAAATAAATTTTATGTTTTCGGACAAGGCTGGATGCTTTGCCAGAGTTAGAAGAAAATCGTAATCGCGGCGTTGATATTCTACTGCGCCCGGAATTGCTATCCACGTTTCGTTCGTTTTTTTATTCAAATCAACCAAATTGCAGAATGGATAAAAAGCGGTTTCGATATATTGCGATTTCAATTTCTTTTTTTCGGGGCGATAAATATATTCTGCCAAAGTGTAGTAGCCATCAAGTTTTTTGCAGATAATTTTTTGTCCTCGACTTTTCAATATTTTTTCGGTGTCGTGAATTATTCCGCAGAAATTAATGCGGCTCGGAAACGGCAAAATAAAAAAGCGCAAGGCTCTGCAGCCCTGTGCTGTACCTACAATCACATTGTTTACTTCGTTTTTAACGATATAACGCCAAATTTTGAATGTCGAACTTATTTTGCGAAAATCAAAAAACAAGTAATCTACATCAATGTTAAAATGTGTTACGATGTTTTGCATGTTTTTGTCGCAAACCAATGTTATTTCGTGTCCGCTTTCTTTCAAAAAAAGCAACTGAGCATATAAAATTCGTATGATACGGATAAAATTCGACAAGAACTGTTTTCTTCATTTTCTTCATTTTTTATTAAAATTTGTCCCATAATTTACATTATGTTAAGTTTTACATTAAATAAAATCAATGCGTTAAACACATTTTAACATTTCAAAAACATATTGTTAAATTTGTAAGTTGTTGAAAAATAAGTTAATTTTGCAACCAAATTAAACATAATATAAATTATGGAACAAATAATATTGTCTAAGTAAAGGTAAAGGTAAAGGTAAAACAAAAAATTAGGATATGAAAAAATCATTTGCTATATTGCGATATGTATTGACAATTCACGTATTGGGAATTTTGTTTTTTACGCTGTTTCGCATCATTTTTTATTTTGTTAATTCAAGCGTTTTTGATGTGCAATTCAATGCAGCAATGTTTTTTAAAGCCATGCAAAGAGGATTGGTTTTCGACAATCTCATAGCATCGCATATATCTCTTCTCCCTCTGATTTTTTTAAGCATTTTTGCACTGTTTAACAAAATGCCGAAAGCGTTGGTTATAATATGCAGCGCATTGTATATTTTGATATATCCTTTGGCTATAAGCATATCGATTGCCGATATTCCTTATTTTTCCTTTTTCTATTCGCATATTGGCGTTTCGGCTTTCGACTGGTTTGCATTTGGAAAAACAACATTTGGATTAATATTTCAGGAAACACGAAATTATCCTTATTTTGCGTTGATTTTGATAGCCGTTGTTTCATTTATATTCTTAACAGTTTTCTTCACAAAAAAATTATTGAAAACAACAACTACCGCCACCACAACAAAAAACTTGAAATTACTCGTTCCGCTTACCATTGTAATTTGGGGATTTTGTTTTTTGGGAATACGAAGTTCTATTTACCGATACCCGCTAAGAGTTGGCTATGCTTATTTCTCTAATAGTTCGTTTTACAATCAGTTAGGTGCAAATTCAACTTTTTTTATGATGAAAAGTCTTAAAGGATTAAAAAAGCAAAATACCGTTGCCGATATAATGAATTTTGAAACAGCCCTTACAAATACGCAAAAAATATTAGACGTAACCGAACCCGAATTAAATTCACCATTATTACGCAACGTAGAACCTGACGGCAATCAACTTAATGTAAATGTTGTGATTATATTGTTGGAATCAATGGCATCAAATTATTTATCGTATGAATATAATGGCGAAAAAATAACTCCATACATAAACGATTTGATAGAAAAATCATATTATTTTGAAAATTTTTATTCGGCAGGCATACACACAAATATGGGAATAGCGGCAACTTTGTACGGCTATCCGCCTCTGTTTAAGCGTCCGATGATGGAAGTTGAAGTAACACACTACACAGGATTGCCTTATGCTCTTCACAAACAAGGATATAAAAACATGTTTTTTGTAACAAGTTCGCCGCAATATGACAATATGAACGTGTTTTTTTATGAAAATAACTTCGATTGCGTTTATTCTCAAAACGATTATCCCGACAGTAAAGTTGTAAACAGTTACGGCGTACAGGATGATTATTTATTTGAATACGGACTTGAAAAACTGAACGATGCAGCAAAAAACGACAATCCTTTTTTTGCCGTATTTATGACAGTAAGCAATCACCAGCCATACATTGTGCCCGAAGAATTTAAAAACGAAGGAAATACCGCCGAAGAATGTATGGTTGCCTATACCGACAAATGTTTGCAAAAATTTATGCAAGATGCCGAAAAACAAAAATGGGGTAAAAATACTTTATTTGTTATTTTGGGCGATCACGGGCGTACTCTTGGGCAACAAAAATATGCAATGCCATTGTCGTACAATCATATACCTTGCATTATTTATTCGCCTTTGCTGAACGACACGCCAAAACGTTTCAAACAATTCGGAGGACAAATTGATGTATATCCAACTGTTGCGGGATTGCTAAATATTCCACACGCAAACAATTCGTTGGGAATTGATTTACTTAAAGATAAGCAACGTCCATGTATGTTTTTTGTTAATGATAATCAGTTGGGATGTATTAACGATAATTATTTTTATGTTCGGGATTTGATTACAAAATCAGATATTCTTTACGATTTGCACAACGCAAACTCCTCCGACAACATATTTGATAAAAACCTTGACGCTGCCGAACATTTGAAAAATTACTCTGTTTCGATGATGGTTACAGCAGAATATATGTTAAAAAATAAAGTTAATAGGTAAAAATATTTGAGTTTTAAAAACTTTACAAAAAACTCTTAATTTTTTCAATAATTGTTTCCGGCGTAATTGAATTAAGGCAAGCGTAGTCGCCACGAAAACAGTCTTTGTTGCCGAAAATAGAACACGGTCGGCATTGTAAATCAATCTGAATTGCATTTTCGGGTTTTTGTTGCCAGCCGTAAAATCCGGCAAACGGATGGGTTGCTCCCCAAACCGATACAACAGGCGTATTTACAATTGATGCAATGTGCATATTTGCCGAATCCATTGCAAATATCACATCCAGATTGGATATTGTAATTATTTCGTAGCATAAATTGAATTTACCTGCCAGCGAAACTACATTGTTGTACTTATTTTCCCAATTTTTGAGAATTTCAGTTTCGTTTTTTCCGCCTCCGAAAAGAAATATTTTTACATTTTCGATTTTTGAAAAATATTCTACAATTTGTTCGGTTTTTTCAATGGGATATATCTTGCCTTTGTGTTTGGCAAAGGGTGCAATACCTATTTTTTTATTTTCGTCGTCAATAGTTTTTTTTGTGTTTAAAATACTTTCAAACGATGTGTAATTTATATTAAAACCCAAGCGCGAAAAAACATTGGCATAACGCTCGAAAGATGTAGGAAGTTGTCTTAAAATTTTGTTTTTTTTGCTGATAAGTTGTTTTTTTTCGCGTCTGCCTTTGTTTATTTTGGCGGTTTTTATTCCACAAACAGTAAAAAATGCGCACAAAATACGCGAGCGTAAAACATTGTGCAAATCGGCAACAACATCAATTTTTTGTTTTCGCAATTTTCTGAAAATGTTGAATAAACCCCAAATGCCTTTGTGTTTTTTAAAATCAACACCAACAAAATTTATGTTTTCATCAATAAAAAAACTTTCAAACTGAGGTCGCGATAAAAGTGTTATTTCAACATCAGGAAATTGTTGAGCCAGTGAATATAACACAGGCGTTGTCATTGCAACATCTCCCATTGCCGAAAAACGAATTACAAGTATTTTTTTCTTGTTTTTCAATTTCTGCGGTATTTTCAAAACCTTAGTTTATTTTTTTTCGTAAAGCACGGGATTTAGCGCAGGGTCGTTATACATTTTCATTTGTTTATAAACTTTCATGTATTTTTTGCCTGTTGCTATATCGTTAATCAACTGTTCTATTGCGCTCGAAAGGTCTTTTTGCTGTTCGAGCAAAATATCTAATTTTTTTTGACATGCGGCTTTGTGTTCGGCTGAGGCATCGTTGCGAATTACTTCTTGCTGCATGTGATAAATTTTTAACGCCAAAATCGACAATCTGTCTATTGCCCACGCCGGACTTTCGGTGTTGATTGTTGCGTCGGCTGACGGCGTTACATCTTTGTATTTATCAAGAAAATAACTGTCGATTAGTTCAACCAAATCGGTGCGGTCCTGATTTGATTTGTCTATTTTGCGTTTCAAAACAAGGGCTTCGGCAGGGTTGATATTCGGATTGCGTATAATATCTTCGTAGTGCCACTGAACGGTGTCAATCCAATTTTTGAGATACAAAAAATATTCGATAGTCTTTACTTCGTAAGGATTTTGTATGGGCGTATCAACGTTATCGGTTTCGTGATATTTGTTGATACTTTCGCTAAAAATACGGTTGCTGTTTTCTGTAAACATATCTTTTAATTTTTTTTGGGTGATTAATTTGTTATTTGTATTTTATTTGTTTTTAATAATTTCTGCCTATAAGTTCGTTTACAAAGTTTATGATATTTTCTTTTCGGTGTTCGGTTACATCAATTTTTTTGAGATATTCCATTGCTGTGTTAAAGTAGTTATTTACTTTTGCTTCGGCAAGCGATTTTATTTCAAGTTCGTCGAATATTGTTTTTACTTTGGTAATTTTTTCGTCATCCGAAATATTTTTTGTTTTCAACAGTTCTTCGAGTGCGTTCATTTTTTTTCCTTGCGCTCTTATCAAAGCCGAAACAAGCAAAAATGTTTTTTTATTTGATACAATATCGCCGCCTATTGATTTGCCGAAAAGGTTGAAATTGCCGTAAGTATCAAGCACATCGTCTTGAATTTGAAACGCCATTCCCAAATTATAACCGAATTGATAAAGTTTTTCGCAATCGGTAATTGATGCGTCTGCAATAATTGCGCCTGTTTTTGCGGCTGCGGCAATAAGCGAGGCTGTTTTTAATCCTATCATTGCAAGATAATCCTGTTCCGAAATCAAAAATTTTGTTTCAAACATCATATCGAATTGTTGCCCTTCGCAAACTTGCGCCGCTGTTTTGTTAAAAATTTCAAGTACATGAGGCAGATAATTTGATTTTGTTTGCGACATAAATCTGTAAGCCTCTATGCACATTGCATCTCCCGATAGTATTGCCGTGTTTTTACTCCATTTTTTATGAACGGTTGTGTTTCCTCTACGAATTTCGGCATTATCCATAATATCGTCGTGAATAAGAGTAAATCCGTGAAAAATCTCAATACCGACAGCCGGCATGATAACATTGTTGTCTATTGTTTCTTTATAAAGATTATAGCACAATAAACACAGGATTGGGCGAATATGCTTGCCTCCCACCGAAATACTATATAAGATAGGTTCGTATAATTCAACAGGAGTATTTCGTGTAACCATACTCGTTAATGCTTTGTTTACAAGCAATTTGATTTCTGATTCTGTGTACATATTATTATAAATAATGATACAAATATACACAAATTTGTTTATTAGTTGTTTTTTTGTTCATCTTTATTTCATTTTTTTCTAAAAAATTGAGTTTATCAAGTTGTCAAGTTCGTAAAGTTGTAAAGTTTTTAAAGTTTATCAAGTTTATCAAGTTGTAAAGTTTATCAAGTTTATCAAGTTGTAAAGTTTATCAAGTTTATCAAGTTTTTAAAGTTGTCAAGTTTTTAAAATTCATAAATATTTTTTGTGTTCTTTGTGCTTATTGTTTTTGTTTCTAACCACAAAGTTCACAAAGGTTTTCACAAAGAACACAAATATTTTTTTTGTATCAATAGTTTTTTCTTCGTTCGGCATAGCGTCCACGCTATGTCGCGCTAAAAGCAAGCGTCATCGCTTGCAAATAACAATATATAAAGGTGCTTTTCTTTTATCTGCGCCGCAGCGGACACTACGCCAACAAAAGAAACAAAAAGATATTGGCAACATTAAAAATGCTGCAAATATCTTTTTCCATAAAATTTATCAAAATCAATAAGTCTTTTTAATTTCAATAATATCTCTTTCTGTAATTCGGCGGAACGAGAATTTGTAACCTGCGCTAACGGCTAAAACATAGAAAAGAATATCTACCGCCTGAAATGACTCTTTCATCACCTCAATAACAAGGTCTAAACTACATATAGACAAGGCTTGGAAAAAATCAACACCTAAATATTTCGAAACAACTCCTATTATGCTTAGATAATTTCCAACCAAGCAACTTAAAAGTGCTATTATCGCGCCGCTTACACCAAATATTTGGTCTAAACCTTTGCCTAAATATCTTACGGCAAAACCAACAAGACAGCCGATGGCTACTGCCATATATCCTATTTGGTATCCTGTTGAAACAGTAATAATTGCCCATAAAACAGCACCCACAACACCTGCAACTATACCGCCGATTAAGCCCGGCAACAAGCGTTGTTCCATTTTTAGTTTTTCGTAAGCATCTGCCGAAAGTTTGTTTTGGACATCATTAGGCATCAACGATTCTTTGTCGTCGATAGGTTTTTCGGCTACGGACATATCTCGTTTGAAATTAGCACAACTTTGTTCAAAATCGGCTTTTTGTCCTGTAATGTTGCAAATGAGTCCCTGCTGCATGTCCATTTTTCTATTGACACACATTCTGCAAAATTGTAAATGTTCTTCGCGTATCATTTTTTGATTGTTTAAGTTTTTATTAATATTTTTTTATTTTTAGAAATGCAAATATAAATCAATTAATTAAATTACGAAAATATTTTTAAAATTTTCATTTTTTCGAGTTCATAAAATTCCTAAAGATTTTTTGTGTTCTTTGTGCTTATTGTTTTTGTTTCTAACCACAAAGTTCACAAAGGTTTT
>JAITPP010000340.1 GCA_031289385.1 Prevotellaceae bacterium
CTGAGAGGCAGGATTTTCCGCACAAGTCCTGCCTTTCAGGCAGCTTGTTGCATTATCATTTTCCGCAGGCTACGCTCCCGCTTACCTGCGGTTATGAAAATTTCGCCTTTCAGGCAAAACCGACAAAAAATTTATTTTGCAAAAAATAGCACCTAAAAAAATTTTATCCATAATATATATTTTCAATTGAATAAATATTGACTACAAAATCGAAATACTTGAATACGGAATACAGAATACTAAATACTTGAATACGGAATACTTGAATACGAAATACTTGAATACGGAATACGAAAAAAAGCAAATCAATATTGATTTGCTTTTCGTTCCCTTATTTATTATCATTTATTTATTACAGCGAATTGTTTATTCTTTTTTCTATTTCGGTTACATGTTGTTTGAATGTTTTGTCGGTATCGTAAAGATCTCCTACTGTTTTACATGCGTGCAAAACCGTAGCGTGATCTTTACCGCCTATTTCTGCGCCTATTGCTGCGAGTGCGTTCTTTGTCATGTTTCTTGAAAAATACATTGCTATTTGGCGTGCCTGCACTATTTCGCGTTTGCGTGTTTTCGACTGTATTGCATCTATCGACAAACCAAAATAATCACAAACGATACGTTTTATTTTGGAAACAGAAATTTCGCGTTGTTTATAGTTCACCAAACTGTCAATTACGTGCATTGCCATTTCCATTGTTATTGATGTCGATTTTTTGTTTAATGTTTGTGCAAGTAATGAAATAAGCACTCCTTCAAGTTCGCGGATATTGGTTGTTACTTTACTTGCTATATATTCTATAATTTCGTCGGATATTTCTACGCCTTCGTTGTGTATTTTCTTTTTCAATATTGTTTTGCGGGCTTCATAATCGGGCGCTTGCAATTCGGTTGTAAGTCCCCATTTGAAACGTGTTAATAAACGCTCGTTAAGTCCGAGTAAATCTACGGGTGCTCTATCGGATGTAAGTATAAGTTGTTTTCCCGACTGGTGTAAATGATTAAATATTTGGAAAAATGTATTTTGTGTTCCTTCTCTACCTGCAAATTCCTGTATATCATCTATAATCAATACATCCATCATTTGATAAAAATTCAGAAAATCTATTAATTTGTTTTTATATATTTGTGCATCGATATATTGATTTTGAAATAAACTTGCCGTAACATACAGCACTATTTTATCAGGAAATTTACGTTTAATTTCCAAACCTATGGCTTGCACCAAATGTGTTTTTCCCAAGCCCGAGCCGCCAAAAATAAACATCGGGTTGAATGTATTTTTACCCGGATTATCGGATATTGACAAGCCTGCCGAGCGTGCAAGACGATTGCAATCGCTTTCGATAAAGTTATTAAATGTTTTATCGGGATTAAGTTGTGGATCTATTTCCATTTGCTGCAAACCGGGAATGATAAACGGATTTAGTTGTTTTGTATTTTCTTTGGGAAAAGGCATTGATGGATTTTTCGGATAAACAGTAGGATTAGTAGGGTAAATTACTGACGATTCTTTGTTTACAACCTGAACGTTGTATTCCAGTTCCGCAGTTTTACCTAAAACCGTGCGTAATGCAAAACTTAATAATTCGATATAATTTCCTTCCAAATGCTCGTAAAAATACGGCGATGGAACAGAAATAGTTAACAGCGAATCTTTAAGTTCTGACGCTACAATTGGCTTAAACCAAGTGTCATACGCTAAGTCATTCGACAGATTGTCTTTAATGATTTTAAGACATTTTTCCCACACATTTTTGCAATTTAAAGATTTTTTCTCCATAATTATTTTTTAGTATTTTATCAATTTCCCGTCATCGATTTTTACTAACCGATTTTTTTAAACGGGTACAAAGTTCATCAAAAAAAAGGGTTTTTTCAAATTTTTTTTATAGTTTTTTTCCTTTTTCCTTTAATAGCCTTATTTTCTGACATAAAATTTTTCAAAAAGATAAGCAACTGTAAATCAATATGATATAATTGACATATTTGATATTTAGACGATTACAATGTTAATTTTTATCCGACAAACGAGTAAATTATTGCAGCAAGCAGCGCACTAACAGGAATTGTCAAAAACCATGCAACAATAAGATTCTTTGTTACGCCCCAGCGCACAGCCGATATGCGTTTAACCGCGCCTGCGCCCATAATACTTCCTGTAATTACATGAGTTGTGCTAACCGGCACTTTCAGCATTTCGGTAATGTATAGCGTAAATGCTCCTGCTGTTTGTGCCGACAAGCCTTCCATTGCCGTGAGTTTTGTTATTTTGTTGCCCATTGTTTTCATAATTTTCCAGCCTCCCGACATTGTTCCCAATGCAATAGCCGTAAAACACGAAAATGGTATCCAATCGGGAATATCTTTAATATCCGAAAGTTGAAGCCAGCGCGGTAACGTAGCCGAATTGAGTCCTGCATTAAATGTAATAAGCGATATTCCAATAATTCCCATTACTTTTTGCGAATCGTTTAATCCGTGCCCAATGCTGAGCAAGGCTGACGATACAAGTTGCAAGCGTTTGAAACATTTGTTTGCAATGCTTGGGCGTGATTTTTTTGAAATATGTAATATTATTATTGATATTATGCTTCCGCTAATCATTCCCAAAACAGGGGCTACAACAATAAATATTGCGATGAAAGCGATAACGCCCGAATGAATGGCTTGCAAACCGCTGTGAGCGATTGCTGCGCCTGCAAATCCGCCGATTAATGTATGCGATGATGACGAAGGTATTCCAAACCACCACGTTATAAGATTCCAGATAATGGCGGCTATAAGTCCTGCTAAAATAACATTAAGCGTGATAAACTGCGGCAGCACTGTTTTTGCAACAGTATTTGCAATTCCAAATTCGCCGATAACGTATTTTGCAATAAAAAATGCAACAAAATTGAAAACCGCTGCCCACAAAACCGCTTGAAACGGTGTGAGAACTTTGGTTGAAACAACAGTCGCTATTGAATTGGCGGCATCGTGAAAACCGTTTATGAAATCGAAAAAAAGTGCAAGCAGTATTATAATTATAAGTAAAGTCATAGATAGTTTTGTTTAAATTTATATTTTAAAAATTGTTTTTATTCCGTGCGTTTTTATGAATATTTTACAATTATTGTTTGAATAATTTTACCTACATGTTCTTCGATATCAGTTATTTTCTCCAATTCCGACAAGATGTCTTTCAGTTTTATAATTTCAATACCATCTTTTTCGTTTTCAAATAAATTGATGATAAAATTTTCATATACATCGTCGGCTTCATGCTCAATATCATGCAATTCGCGACAACATTCTTTAATTATTGCCGGCTTTTTTTTGAGAACATCCAGTTCGTCAATCGCTTTGCCAATGCTTACTGCCGATTTATTAATAAGTTTGGCAAGTTTCAAAGCATCATCGGGCAATTTTTTGGGATTGTAAAGCATAATGCGTTTTGCGCAACTGTTTATTCCATCAACAACATCATCAAGTTTGTTTGCCAAATCGTGAATGTCTTCTCTGTCGAAAGGCGTTATAAATGTTTTGTTTAATTCATCAAAAACTTTATTTGATAAACTATCGCCTTCATGCTCTTTTTCTTTTATTTTTTTATAATATTCAACAACCGATTGGTGATTTTTACTTTGCACGCAATCAATCATAATTTCAGATGTAGCAATAAGCACATCCGACATTTTTTTTAGTAAGGGGAAAAACTTTTTCTCCTTTGGCAATAAACGATTGAAAAAAGAATTGTCCATATTTTTTATTTTAGTATTCTGTATTTTGTATTCCGTATTCTGTATTTTGTATTCCGTATTCTGTATTTCGTATTCTGTATTCTGTATTTGGTATTCTGTATTTGGTATTCTGTATTCTGTATTTCGTATTCTGTATTCTGTATTTAGTATTTCATATTCTGTATTTAGTAATTTGTAATTGTTTTTCATTTTTCATTAAAACTTGTTTTTCGTAATTCGTAATTTGTAATTCGTAATTGTTTTTCATTCTTCATTCTTAACTCTTCATTCTTCATTCTTAACGTCGTGCGGGAGGGCGGTTGTGGTTCTATTTTCCGTTTGTCGTCCGCACTTTTTTTGTTTGCGTTTTTTTCTCATAGGGCGTTGCCCTATGCTGAATTAAATTGCCCTTTCAGGGCTCATATTTCGTAATTCATAATTTGTAATTCATAATTTGTAATTTGTAATTCGTAATTGCTTTTCATTCTTAATTTTTAATTTCTAAAATACCAACGACTAAATACTAAATACTTGATACTAACGACTAAATACTGAATACTGAATACTAAATACCTAATACTAACGACTAAATACCCATTTCACAAATTCACTGTTTCGCCGTAGGCAGTTGCGGCAGCCTCCATAATTGCCTCGCTGATAGTTGGATGTGGATGAACTGATATTATAATATCATGTCCTTTCACGCCTAAATTTCTTGCTGTTACAATTCCCGAAATTATTTCTGTAACATTTGCGCCAATGCAATGAGCGCCAAGAAGTTCGTCGGTGGCAGCATCAAATATTAGTTTTACAAATCCGTCGCGTTCGCCTGTTGCTGTTGCTTTGCCCGATGCTGTAAACGGAAATTTTCCTGTTTTAATCTGATAACCTTCGGCAATGGCGCGTTTTTCGGTTAATCCTACCGATGCTATTTCGGGCGAAGTGTAAGTGCATGCGGGAATATTTTTGTAATTTATTGCTTTCACATCCAATCCAGCAATTTTTTCAACGCACACGATTGCTTCTGCCGACGCTACGTGAGCCAGCGCAGGAGTTGCAATAACATCGCCAATAGCATAAATGCCTTCTGCGCTTGTGCGATAAAATTCATCTACTTTTATTTTTCCTTTTTCGGTTACGATATTCGATTTTTCGAGATTCAAACCTTCGATATTCGGCGTAATTCCTACTGCCGACAACACTATTTCGGCATCAATGATTTCTGTTCCTTTTTTGGTTTTTATATTTACTTTGCAAGTATCTCCGCTTGTATCAACACTTTCAACCGACGAATCAACCATCACTTTTATTCCGTTTTTGCGAAACGAGCGGCTCAACTGCACCGAAACGTCATCATCTTCGTTTGGAACAATCGACGGCAGAAATTCTACAAGCGTAACCTGAGTTCCTATTGTATTGTAAAAATAAGCAAGTTCGCTGCCTATCGCGCCCGAACCGATAATTAGCATCGATTTCGGCTGTTTTGCAAGCGATAACGCCTGACGATAACCTATTATTTTTTCGCCGTCAATCATAACATTCGCAAGCGAACGCGAACGCGCTCCTGTTGCAATGATTATGTGCTTTGCCGAAATTTTTTGCGGTTCATTGTTTATATCAATTTCAATTGTATTGTTGGCGCAAAACGAGGCAAAACCTTTGATTACATCAATATTGTTTTTTTTGAGAAGAAATTCTACGCCTTTGCTCATTGTTGCCGAAATATTGCGGCTGCGCAAAATAATTTTCTCAAAATCTATTTGGGCGTTACACGAAATTCCGTAATCGTCGGAATGTTTTGTGTATTGAAAAACCTGTGCGCTTTTAAGCAAGGCTTTTGTAGGAATACATCCCCAATTCAAGCATATTCCGCCAAGCAAATCGCTTTCAACAACAGCAACTTTCATTCCGAGTTGCGAGGCGCGAATTGCTGCGACATATCCGCCGGGTCCACTTCCTATAACTATTAAATCATAATTCATATTTACTATTTATTATTTACTATTTATTATTTACTATTTACTATTTATTATTTAAATTTTCTATTTTTTTTACTGCAAAGTTCGCAATGTTTTTCGCAAAGAACGCAAAGGTTTCAGTATTCAGTAATTACGTATTCTGTATTTCGTATTTCGTATTCTGTATTCCGTATTCTGTATTTCGTATTTCGTAATTGAATTATTAATTGTTAATTGTTAATTGGTTAATTATTAATTATTAATTGATTAAAATCCTGCAAAAACGCCTGTAAATCCTATAATAATTCCAATTATAAGTTTTATCAATTTCATATAAATAAAACTTTTTTTACTTTCTGCCAGCAAAGGCAAAGCCGAATGTCCATCCTGCACAAACGAATTTGCCATCAATACGCTGAACGGAATTGCACCATTCATAAATAAAACAATAAATATTATATGTGGTCCCGATTCGGGAATTAAACCAACAAGCAAAGCAAGCAGCAGCACCGAAATGCGGTTATTGCTTGTCCACTCGTTGAGATTGATAAAATGCAGCAAAAAATAAATCACAAGCAAAGCCCCGAATGTCCACAAAAATATTTTCAGAAAATGTTTTTTTATGATATGTCCCCACAGATGTTCGTCGAGAAAATGATCGCTCACTTTCGCTATCACATAAAGCGTTACCAAACTTACGACGGCAAACAATATGTTTATCCAACGCTCGTTGAAAACACTGCTGAAACCGTTTCCATAATAATTTTTATTGATAAAATGCGTGTCGTGCGAATGCTCTAACAACCCGCTCACTATTCCGAATATAAAAAGTATAACGCCCGCAATAAGCGCAACACGTTGAAAAGTTATATTTTTAAGATTGTTGAAAATATTTCCGTGAACATTTTCAACCTCGTGAGTATGTATCTGAAAATGATTTTGATAAACAGGCATTGGCGATTTTTTTACAAATAAATTAATAGTAAAGCCAACGATTACGGCTGCCACAAATAACAAAACCGTTATTATAACGGCAGTTTCGGGAATAGCGGCAAACAGCAAAAAAGCCTCGTCGCCCAGCGAAACAATCATTACCGCCGTAAGTGCACCAAAATTTACTATGCCGTGAGTGAAAAGCGAAACAATCACAAAGCCGCCAATACAGCCCGGAATAAGCCCAAACAACGACGCTACAACCAATTGCTTAAATCGTGATTTTTGAAGATTCAACAGTCGTTGTCCGCCCGAAATTACGTTGATGTATTCAATAATCAACATCATTACCATCACCAAACCCGTGATAAGCAATGAATTTCTAATAATATCAAATATTTCGTGAGTCATTATTTTAACAAAATTGCCACAAAGGTACAAAAAAAATTATTAGTCGTAAGTCATAAGTTGTAAGTCGAAAGAAAAAATAATTATGAATTACGAAAATTACGAATTATTATTTTATTGAAAAAAATCTTGACAAACTTGATAAACTTTATAAACTTGATAAACTTTACAAACTTTACAAACTTGATAAACTTGATAAACTTGATAAACTTGATAAACTTTACAAACTTGATAAACTTTACAAACTTTACAAACTTGATAAACTTTTTTTTATACTATTTCAAAATAAAATTATAATTTTGTTGCAATAAATAATCTTCAAAAATTAAATAAGATGAAAAAAATAAATTTATTTATTAGCGGATTTTTATGCTTTTA